>JABMQW010000186.1 GCA_013203115.1 Fidelibacterota bacterium | reverse complement strand
ATTAATATTTATCCGTGACAACCAGGATCTTTATCAGCAACTAGTCGAAACAGTTCACAAAACAATGGAAACCAGGTTTTGTGCACTGTTTCAAATATCAGATCGAACGGCAAGATCGATTTCTTCCGCTGGCAAGCTTGCCAAGCAACCACCCGTCTTAAATTTGAGTGACAGTCAGTATAATTTGATTAAACATGATTCAATTATTGACGCCGATCAATTAGAAATATATTTTAATTCTCTCTATCTTGATGGCGGTCGTTTGATCGTTTCACTCAGATTAAAAAATGATCTCTTGGCGCTCTTAATCTTGGGAGAACGAAAAAACCGATTGGAGTATAAAGGCGATGATCATGATGTGCTGGCCATTCTGGCGGGACAAGCTGCCCTGGCAATCGAAAATAATCGCTTCATTGATAAAACCCGCACCCTTGCAGAGCAAGTCAGTGAGGCTCGCACACGTGAAAAATATGTCGCTGAGCTGGAGGGAAAAAACCAATCCTTGGAAAAATTATATCAGGATCTTAAGTCCACACAATTGCAGTTGATCCAAAGTGAAAAAATGTCCAGCCTGGGGCAACTCGTAGCTGGAATAGCTCATGAATTAAACAACCCGATTGGATTTATCTATGCCAATATGCTTGAGCTCCGGAATTATATTACCGAATTAAGTAAACCTGTGGCCAACCAGAGTTTCAGCGGGGACGATGTAAAGCAGTTAATCGAAGAAAGTATTAAAGGTAGTAAGCGGGTAAAAGAAATTGTGCTCAATCTGCGCAATTTTTCACGACTGGATGAAGCTGAGTTCAAGCCCGCCGATATCCACGAGGGTTTGGAATCCACTTTAAGGTTACTGAATAATGAGCTGAAAAATCGAATTGAGGTACATAAGAATTATGGCGACATCCCAATAATCGAATGTCTACCCGGCTATTTGAACCAAGTTTTCATGAATTTGCTACTCAATGCATCTCAAGCCATTGACGATAAGGGGAATATCTGGATTACTACCAAATTAAAGAACGCCAATATTAATATTGCGATCAGAGATGATGGCAGCGGTATTTCAAAAGAAGCGGAACCTAAGATATTCGACCCGTTTTTTACCACCAAATCAATCGGTGCGGGTACCGGTTTGGGACTGAGTATCAGCTACGGAATCATCGAACGTCACGGCGGATCGATAGCGGTTAATAGCCGAAAAGGTAAAGGAACAACGTTTATTATAACTTTGCCTGTCAAGCACCATAACAGGGAGAAATTGGATGGCTGAAAAGCAGAGACCGCGGTTATTGATTGTTGATGATGAGCAATCGGTTTTAAATGCACTGAATCGTTCGTTACGCCGGGAATTCGATGTGCTGTTGTCACTCAGCGGACCGGCAGCTCTACAAATATTACGTGAGCAGGAAGTGATGGTTGTTCTGGCTGACCAGCGAATGCCGGATATGACCGGGGTGGCATTTTTAAAGAAAGCACAAGAAATTCAACCGGACGCGGTACGGGTTATGCTGACGGGTTATTCAGATATCGATGCCATTGTACACGCAGTTAATGAATGTCAGATATTTTACTATTTACAGAAACCCTGGGAGCCGGAAACCCTGAAAATGATTTTATTGCGGGCAGCCGAAAAGTATCTGTTTATACAGGAAAACCGCGAGCTCACGCGAAAATTGAACCTTGCCAATCAGCAGTTACGGGCTGAGAATATTATATTAAAGGAGGAGGTAGAAAAACATTATTCATTTGATAATATAATCGGTGAAAGTGCCGCCATTAAACAGGTCTATGCGTTGATGAAAAAAATAATCCCAACCAATACAACGGTTTTGATTACCGGCGAAACCGGTACCGGTAAGGAACTGGTGGCTCAGGCAATACATTATAACGGTCCCCGGCAGGAAAACCCGTTTGTAGCCCAGAATTGTGCCGCGTTGCCGGATACGCTCTTGGAAAGTATCCTGTTCGGTCACCAAAAAGGTGCTTTTACCGACGCCATCAGGGATCGGAAGGGTTTATTTGAAATAGCCGATGGCGGTACAATTTTCTTAGATGAAATAGCCGCTACAACACCAGCTTTTCAGCAACGTCTGCTACGGGTATTGCAAGAAGGCGAGCTAAATCCGCTTGGTTCACAGCAGACCATAAAAATCGACGTGCGCGTGATATCTTCTTCCAATAAAAACTTGCGGGAAGCGGTCCGAAAAAATGAGTTTCGCGAAGATT
>JABMQW010000185.1 GCA_013203115.1 Fidelibacterota bacterium | reverse complement strand
CTGGGCGATTGAAATTAAGACTTGTGACTTTATGGACAGACACTAAATAATCTTATGTCATTTCGATAAGCCCCGTTTATGGAGCGAGGAGAAATCTACGTTGGCTTGGTACAAACAGCGTTTTCTCTGGAAATACCAATGTTGTGTACTTGCTATAATTCCATCGCGGTTGGATTTGATTTAGTATATAGACCACACCGCTAATTGCTGGCTTACAAAACGTCAATGCAAAACTAACGTAGATTTCTCATCCACCAGCCGACGGAATCGAAATGACAGCCGGTGCTTTTTTTATCCGCCTTCGCAGAAAACCACGAGCTTTATCCTTGGGGCTCCATGTTCTTTTATCTTGATACAAAAGAACCAAAAGATCAAGGCTGGATGAATATTTGCTAAAACTGTGCTTCGTTTTCCTAAAAGAAACAAACTTGTCCCGCGTGGGCGGGACTTCAAACAATGTTTCTTTTTTGACGGAAAACAAAGATTGTTTCTTAACGCAAATATTCATCATGCCCAATTATTTCAGGGAAAACTGTTATCCTTTGTCCATGCGCAGAATAAGTATGATACTTAGCCACGGTGACATGGGTGGGCAAAAGTCAGGTTCTTTAGGCCGGGGTAATGGTTTAAAAAACCAAAATCCAGGGGTTTTAATCCTGTTTCGGAGTGAACCCATCAATAAGATTAATTGCTGTTTGTTCCGAGGTTATGGACTTCGTGCTACACGATAACCGGTATAAATAATCTCCTGTTATTTAGACAAGCCCCGTTCAAGGGGCGAGGAAAAATATGCATTACTTTGCACCTACCAAACTCAATTTACCCTGAGCTTGTCATTCACTGAACTTGCGAAAGTTCCCATCTACGTCCTACGGACTACGAAGGACAGGCAAAACTTTCGCAAGGTTTTAGAATTACGAACCTTCTTAGCTGACGCAGTGTAATTTATTCAGACATCAACGACGCATTGCGCCACCCAGTGCTGGCTGGATAATTGTCGGACTTTGAGTTCGCTGTAAGTGGCAGCCTTGATCTCGACGGTTGGTCGATGGCGTTCGACATCGACCGTTTCACCGAAGATTTGAGCCGTAAGGGAATTACCGAATATTTTAACATCGAAGCGACCAAACAGCATATTTTCCGTCGCCATTAGATAAACCAGTTTATTCAACCAGTCTACCAGCAGTAGTTCGGGATCATCACCAGCACACGAGATGGTCAACAGGCGGGTGGGATTGACCGGGGCGGTTGTTATCACGGCTGTCAGGGCGTAAGCAGCTTGTTCGAAGGCTCCGGCCAGAGTGCTGCCGAAACCCCGGACGCCGATATCGGCTTGGTGGTGAAAATGTTGCCAGCGGTTGGCTGGTGCGGTCATACAACCTTACCAACGATAGCATCGGGAATGATTTTAATAATGGGTACCAGCCAGCGCCATTGCCAGGGGAAGAGATAATTATTTTTACCGGCCGCGATGGCTTTGGCGATTTTGGTCGCGGCCAATTCCACGTCCATCAGAAAAGGCATGACGGTCTGGCGACGGGCTGTCATCGGGGTGCGGATAAAACCGGGATAAATAGTGGTGACCCGCACATTATGTTTGGACAGCGTAAATCGCATACTATTGGCCAAGACTTTCACCGCCGCCTTCGAAGATGAGTAACCGCCCCGGCGGGGTAGACCCCGGACACCGGCAATCGAACTGATAACGACGACGGTACCGGCCTGTTGTGCGATGAAATGCGGGGCGAAAGGATAGACTATATTTGTCACCCCCAGCAGGTTGATCGTGAGTATTTGGTTGATGCGAGTGGGATCACCGGTTTCCAGATGATCGTCCCCGCTTTTACCGGCATTCGCGATCAGAAGATCAATGCTGGAATTATTAGTAATGAAATCATCCGCGGCTGCTTTACAGGCAGCCTGATTAGTAACATCCAGTGGATAAACGTGCGCCTGCCCGCCCAGTTGTTCACATTTTTCAGCAACGTTCCGGAGTACTTCACCGCGCCGGGCTGCCAGACCCAACCGGGCACCCTGCCGGGCATAATGATAAGCCAGGTGTTCACCAATACCACTGCTGGCACCGGTAATGAATATGTGCTGGTTCATTAGAGCAGTCCCTTGATGGTCCCACCGTCGTGAACTATCGATTGACCGGTAATAAATCCGGCTTGTGTAGAACAGATAAAAGCGGCCAAGGCACCCAGTTCCTCCGGCCTTCCCAGGCGACCGAGCGGCGTATTGGTACCCAGTTTCTCCCAGGCCTCCTCCATTGAGCAGCCATCATCTTCCATAATATCATTGACCAGGTGCTCCAGACGACTGGTGCGATGGGGACCGGGCAGCAGACAATTAACCGTTATACCGTACGGGGCCAGGTCATTGGCGATTGTTTTGGCGTAGGCGGTTAAGGCCGAGCGGGCCGCATTGGATAAAACCAGGCTATTGATTGGTTGTTTCACCGCCATCGAGGTTATGAAAATAAGTCGCCCCCAACCATTGGTTTTCATTGCCTCCACCACCTGATTCACCGAGGAAACAGCCGAATGAAAATTAGTCTGGAAAGCCTGGTTCCAGTCATCTTTGGAAAAATCACTGAACTGGCCGCGGGGTGGACCGCCGGCATTGCAAACCAATATATCGGGATCCCCGAATTCTTTACGGCACTGGCGGAACAAACTCTGCAACTGCTGATGTTTGGAAACGTCGCATTGCACGGGGAGAACCGGATTTCCGGTTGATTCATGGATTTGTGCAGCAGCGTTATTCAATTCACTAACAGTGCGAGCACAGATGACAACTTTAGCACCTTCGGCGCTCAAAACATGGGCAACGCCCAAGCCCAATCCTTTGGACGATGCCTGCACAACGGCGATTTTATCTTGTATTCCCAGATCCATATGACCTCATGATTGTTAACAATAATAATCTAGCAAAGCCGGTAATAAAACCAGTTATAAATGTACGTTGAAGAAAGAAGGCGGGAAACCGCTAAATTTCCCATATTACTATCGATTTGAATGTCACATACTCAACCAGTGTTATTGATAAAACATTTACATTTTTCACTTCATATTAATGATACAACTGTAATATAATCTGCATTTAACGTCCTGGATAATTCAAAATAAACTGAAAAATGACCATTTTAAAAATAGCGTTAAGAAATTCTACAAAAAGATCGTTAAGAAAAATAAACTGTTAGAACGAAGTGAGTTTTTATTTTTTAGGTATTTTTGTTGAATTTTAGCAACATTTTTAAACCTGTCTTGATTTTTTGGTACTTTTGCCCAGTGTGAAGTTAAACCTTGCGAAGGTTTGGAACCTTCGCAAGGTTATGGATCACGAAAAAATATTAATGATTTATATTTCACCCTTTCAGGATTTACAAACCCGCGGTGGTTTTCAAATCACGTTTTGGAGTGAGAAATGTTAGTTAAACATTAAATAATTTCACTCACACATGATCCAGATAACTGTTGCGACATTAAAGTCTGGTTACTACTTTGATACAATCATTTAGCCAGGGAGATAGAAAAATGAAAAAGGGCGTTTTACCATTAAAGATTTTATTTGCTTTACTATTTGTAATATCTGGTGTGGCACGGGTTTCGGCTATGACCGGTGATATTATTAAATCATTTGCCGCACCATCTTCTTGTCCAACAGGCTTAACCTGGAATAACGGACTGCTCTGGATGGCCGACTTGAAAACGGATACGATTTATGCAATCAGCGCTGATGATGGTAGTGTGATCCATCGCCTGGCTGCACCGACCTTCCGTCCCCTGGGTTTGGCTTTCGATGGTGAAGGATTGTGGGTAGTCTGCGGTGAGGAAGAACTTATTTATCGGATACTGCCCGAGACCGGATTGGTAACAAACACTTTATATTCACCGGTGAGCAAGCCTACCGGACTCGCTTGGGATGGCAAGTATCTGTGGGTGGCCAGCCGATCCACGGATGAAATTCACCAGATCAGCCCAAACGATGGAACGACAATTTCATCCTTTCCATCACCAGCCGGTTACCCGCAGGGGTTAGCGTTCGATGGCAAGTATCTGTGGGTGGCCGACCGTATTTCCGACCGGATATACATGGTCAATCCCAAAGGCGGCGAAGTTATCCTCTTATTCGACGCGCCGGCGCCCTATGCGGATGGACTGGCCTGGGACGGACAGCAGCTTTGGAATGTTGATTTTCAGTTTGATTCGCTCTACTGTATCGTGATTGGTGGCGATGGTCTTTTCCATCGTCAGGATGAGAAGATTCAACAGGTGGAATTCACCCACGAGGTGCGCAATTACGGTCCGGGAACGATGGAAAGTCTGGATATCTACATCGCCATTCCGCATTCGCTCCCGAATCAGGATATAATCGGTGAACCGGTTTTCAACCCTGAACCGATGGATTTCTTGTTTGATCAGTGGGGGCAAAAAGTTGCCCATTACAATTTCACAGGAAAAGAAGCGGGTTCTATTTCAAGCGTTAGCATGACTGTTCAGGCCAAGATGTACGATACACGCTGGTTCATCTTTCCTGACAAGTGCGGCAGTCTGAAAAAGATACCCAAAGCTATCCGGTCTGAATATCTCGTCAACGATGAAAAATTCGATCTGGAAAACCAGGTTATCAAAGATGAATTGGAAGCCTGTGTTGGTGATGAGCAAAATCCCTATTGGATAATGCGGAATATATTCAGTCATATTATTGACAATCTGTATTATGAATTGGCCGGGGGCTGGAATATCGCACCGGCAGTACTGGAACGTGGCAATGGTTCCTGTTCGGAATATACTTTTGTTTTTATTTCAATGTGTCGGGCGGCAGGAATTCCGGCTCGTTATGCCGGATCGATTGCTATTCGCGGTGACGATGCCAGTCTGGATGATGTTTTCCATCGCTGGGCAGAGGTTTATCTACCGAGTTATGGTTGGATACCTGTCGATCCGTCGCGAGGTGATAAACCGACGCCGGAAGGACAATCTGAAGCGATTGGACATTTGAGTAACAGTTGTTTGATTACAACAATTGGCGGGGGCGGATCGGATTATCTCGATTGGACCTATAATTCCGCTGAACGATGGACCACGATGGGAAAATGCAAAATTTATACCGAACATATTGGAGAGTGGAACCCGGTTACTCCGGAGTAACCGGCTATCATCCTGATTCTTGTCACCACCAGTAATAAATAAGTATCGCTATTATTGAATTCACTCTGTCCGGGCATTGGCGCCAATAATAGCCGGGCGACAGGACAGGTTATTCTATTGCGAGTCTAATTATGGTCGTAATTCAGTGAATTGCTACTGCAATTAGACAATTGGGCATGTAATTTTTCCGTGTATTTTCCCTGTTTAAATCTAAAATTTGTTAGGATCAGTATATGATTGACACCAGGCGAGAAGTCTTGCGAGTCTGGGGGAAACTGGAGATTTCATCTACCACTACGGTAACGAAAGTTACTTTGTGTACTATTTTTGCCGCGCTGGTGGCTTTGGTTCCGGGTTGGGAAGGATTATCAGCCGCCGGTGAGTGGTCATTGTTCATTTTATTACTAGGAGCGGGACTGTGGATCACCGAGGCCATCCCTTCCTTTTCGGTCGCCCTTTTGATAATTGCTTTGCAAATTGTCATACTCGGAAAACCGGGTGGTGTTTTCGCAGTGGAGGCCAACGACTGGCAGATTTTTGTCCAACCCTGGAGTAGTCCCCTGATGTGGCTGTTTTTCGGTGGTTTTGTTCTGGCGGAAGCAGCCCAGGTGACTGGTTTAGACCGCCTTTTTTCCCGCTATGTACTGGGATGGTTCGGTACCAAACCGGGCGCCGTTCTGTTTGGTGCCATGGCCGTTACCTTCACATTCTCAATGTTCATGTCCAATACCGCTACAACGGCCATGATGATGGCGGTTATTATGCCGATTGTTTATTCCTTGGATAAAGACGATCCTTTTGCCAAGGCAATCCTGCTGGGGATACC
Organism: Fidelibacterota bacterium; assembly: GCA_013203115.1. Lineage (GTDB taxonomy): Bacteria > Fidelibacterota > Marinisomatia > Marinisomatales > TCS56 > JABMQW01. The sequence continues at coordinate 4,559 of JABMQW010000185.1, read as the reverse complement.
TTTTGCAGCTAATATCGGCGGGATGGGTACAATTATCGGTAGTCCCCCCAATGCGATTGCCGCCGGTTCGCTGGCTGAAGTGACGTCGATTGGTTTCGTGCGCTGGATGACCGCTGGGCTGCCCCCGGCAATTCTCCTGTTTATCATTGCCTGGTTATATCTACGATTTGCTTATCCTGCCCGGATTGCTAATGTGAATATCAGTGGCCTGCAGTGGCAGACCCGTACCGGTGCCCAATTACCAATGTGGAAACGGCTTCTGGTAATGCCGGTATTTATACTGACGGTTCTGCTGTGGATGACCGGTCCGCTGCATCATATTCCAACTCCGGTAGTATCATTTTTACCGATAACCATTTTCGCAATTACCGGGATTATAACCGCCCGGAATATTCGGAATCTGCAGTGGGATGTTTTATTGTTATTGGCCGGCGGCCTGTCACTGGGGGTAGGGGTGCGCGAAACGGGACTGGCGGAGTGGCTGGTGGCTCAGTTGCCAATTGCATCCCTGGGTCCGATGATGATTGCATTTATCCTGGCTTATGTTGCTTCGATCCTGTCCAATTTTATGAGTAACACCGCCGCCGCCAATATTCTGGTGCCGATTGGAATGGCTATTGGTCTGGGTCTTGAGGCAATTATTGTTGTGCCAATTGCCCTGGGGGCATCAGCGGCTATGTGTTTGCCGATTTCTACTCCGCCCAATGCGATCGCCTATGCCACCGGTAAACTGGATACCCGCGATTTTCTTCGCGGTGGACTGGTAATAGGTCTGCTGGCACCCGGTATCGCCGCCCTGTGGTGCTATTTCCTGTTTTCCTGATTACGCACTGTTTGTACCAAGGAAAAAGCTTTAGGATATACACCACTTTCCCATGTCGACCGATAAAGGGAAAGCGCTGGTATAATAACCATGTAATTGTGAAATTCCGGCTAGATATTTTCAATAATCAATAATAAAAGCGGGTAAAAAAATGAATCGAATACGCCTAATTACGATTCTGGTATTAAGCGCAATTTTAGCCTTATCAGGATTGATTGCCAAACCGGAGACATTGATTCGTTCCGAAATTCCGGACAACTATAAATGGGATTTGACTGACGTTTATAAAAACTGGGATGAATGGGAAGCGGAGTTTGCCGAATTGGAAACGAAAATGGATGAATATACGGCTTATAAAGGTCGCCTTTCCGAAAGCTCGGCTGTTCTTTTGGAAACATTCCAGCTTGGAGATGAACTTGGTTTACTGGCTGACCGCCTGTATCGTTTCGTTGCCATGAGCCGTGATACAGATACGCGTGATAATGATGTATCCGCCAAGCTGCAGCGGGTTCAGATTATATTTTCTAAATTTGGGACCGCTACTGCCTGGTTCGATCCGGAAATGCTTACCATTCCTTGGGAAACAATGGAACAATGGCTGGATACGGAAAAAGGACTGGCTATTTATCGTCATGGAATTGAGGATTTATATCGGCAACAAGCCCATGTACTGGATGAACGAGGTGAGGAATTATTATCATATTTCTCCAGTTTCGCGCGTACCCCACGTTCAATCCATTCCGAATTATCCACCTCCGATATCGATTTTCCGGAGGTGACCCTAAGTGATGGTGACACGATCACCGTTACCCCCGGACAATATGGTCTGGTTTTAAGCACTAACCGCAACCAGGCGGACCGGGAAACTGTATTTTTAGCCCGCAACGGACTTTATAATGAGACTATCAATACCTATGCTGCCACATACAACGGTATTTGTCAGCGTGACTGGGCATTTGCTCAAGCACGTAAATATAATTCAACCCTGGAAGCCAGCCTTGAGGGCGATAATGTGCCGGTCGATGTTTACGAAAACCTGGTCAAAATGGTAGGCGAAGGCACCGAACCGCTTAAGCGCTATCATCGTGCTCGTAAATTATTACTGGAACTGGATGAATATCATCTCTATGACAGCTCGATTCCGGTAGTCGATTTTGATAAAATATATGAATATGATGATGTGACGGAGATGGTTATTGCCTCGGTGGCGCCATTGGGTAAAGATTATCAGAATAAATTGCGGACCGCTTTTTCCGGTGGATGGGTGGATGTCTACGAAAATGAGGGAAAACGTGGTGGTGCTAATTCCGGTGGTGTCTATGGAGTTCACCCCTACATGCTTCTGAATTATAGCGACACAATCGATGATGTGTTTACCCTGGCCCATGAAATGGGTCACACGATCCATACTATGTATTCCAATGAGAATCAGCCCTTCGCAACTACGCAATATACCTTGTTTGTTGCCGAAGTATCTTCAACGATGGCGGAAGCACTGCTTTTGGATTATATGTTGAAGAAGGTAAAAGATCCCAAGGAAAAAATCACCCTGCTGTCACATGCCATTAACAGTATTGCCGGGACCTTTTTCACCCAGGTGATGTTTGCCGATTTCGAATTGCAGGCGCACCGTTTGGTGGAACAGGGTCAGCCAATCACCGCCGACGTACTTAATGGTATTTATGCTGGCCTGCTGGACCAATACTATGGCGAGGATGTTTACCACGACGAATTGTATGATATCACCTGGGCTAGAATCCCGCATTTCTATTTCTATCCCTATTACGTCTACCAGTATGCAACTTGCTTTGCTTCATCAGCACAACTGTTCAAAGAGATAAATACCGGCAAGAAGCGAGACCGTAAACAAGCGGTAAAGCGTTATCTGGATTTATTGGAAGCCGGCGGCAACGATTATCCAATGGATCAGTTGAAGAAGGCTGGCGTCGATCTGACCCAACCGGCTACCTTCCAGGCCGTCATTGACAATTTTGATGAATTGGTGACCAAGTTGGAAGAGGAAATAGCCAGATTATAATTCGATAAAGATAAAAAGATAAAGAAAAGGGGCTGTTAATTTTACAGCCCCTTTTCTTTTACAGATATTTGTTCAATCAATTCTTCTTGATAACAATATTCCCATTGGTGGTCTTGATCTTTATCAGATGCGTGCCTTTGCCAACTGTCCCGTGTCCGTAGATAAATTTACGTGGTTCTCCGAAGAAGTAAGAACGTTCCCATTCGTCGGTTTCTTCCAGAGTCATATCGTAATCGCTGGTTATTTTATAATTACGACGATGGTTTCTTGTATATGCCAACTCAATATCGAATTCCATATCCATACCATCAGGGATAGTAAGCGTAATATCACCGCCAAAGGATGTCAACTTTACATGCCGATCGCCGGTTTTGGCATCGCCGGTCATTTTAACGGTAATATCACCACCCATAGTAGTGGCCTTGATCCAGCCGTTAATGGCATCCACATCGATGTCGCCTCCCATGGTTTTGGCCTTTACGTATTTTGATGCGGATTTAATATAGATATCACCACCCATGGTATGGACATCGGCGCCGAGCGTAGCTTCTTTGACATCAATGTCCCCGCCCATGGTCGAAACCTTTACCTCGGTACCACTGGCATCGATATTGCCACCCATAGTCGAAGCATTAACAGCCTGAGTTTTTGAATGGATGTCGATATTTCCACCCATCGTTGAGGTCTCAATAGTTCCACCGGCCCGGGAGGTCACATTTTTGTAATAAACATTTCCGCCCATGGTTTTTCCCTTCACATCACCAATGACATCGCGGATAGTTACACTACCGCCCATAGATTTTACCAAACCGTCCACTTCCGAATTGCGAAGGTCAATTTCGCCTCCCATGGTCACGAAATGAAGATTACCGGTAAGACGAACAAATTCCATATCGCCCCCCATGGTCTTGCCTTCCATTTCCCCGGAGATATTTGTGATTGTAAAGTCTCCGCCATTTGATTCCAAGTCCAAGTTAAAATGGTCAGGTACGGTGATCTCAAAAACCATATTGCAGTTCGAACCCCAATCACGAAATTTACTTTTGGCATTAACATAAATATTTCCCGATCGTTGTTCGATATTCAGATCGAGATCGTCACATTTGCTGCCTTGGTAAGTCACTGTTATGTTGGCTGTTTTTTTATCCCAGCCGGTTACAACCAGTTCACCACCAATTTCGATATCAACATACAGCGTTTTCCCAGGTTCCACGACGAATTCCTTTTCAATTATCTCCGCCGGTATCCATACGGTGAATAATAGAATGGTCAGAATTGTCAGGACTTTGCGACTCATGATGTTATCCTCTCGATTAATTATTTAAGTATGCAATTTAGCATTAATTATTTTAAGATATTTCTTATCTTGCAGGCAATTTTGTGTTCTTAAAAGAAGAACGGACTGAATGCAAAAGCGATCATTGCTATTGGGATTAAAATTTCGATTAGCTTCTTCATAATTGTCTCCATATTTTGTTTAGTATGACAATCGGGAGAGTAAATGGTTGTCTGTTTAGTATAATCGACTGAATTATTTATGAAATTAATATAGTTGGTGTCACTACTGTCCCGTTAAGCCAATGAAAGGTTTATGTAAATACTGATATTTCGTAAGATAGCAATCATTTAAGGATTTTTCGATTTGAACATTCATCTAACTGATATCGTTATGTGTTACTTTATTGATAACAAAGAGGT
>JABMQW010000184.1 GCA_013203115.1 Fidelibacterota bacterium | reverse complement strand
CGATTACGTCGATATGTTCTCATCCCAGTTTGCGGTGGTGTTTATTCATGTCGAGGGTAAAAAAGTATGGGGCGAAGTAATCAACCCGGATACGATGGAACTAATCGATCAATTCACCTTGACGGAATAATAAGTCAGGCTACAGTCCGGTGACTAATAAAGATCATCTTCAACATTCAAATGGAAGTGAATTCCTTAACAAATAATTATCCGGAATGTCACTGAACTTCTAAATATCCAGGGATAATTGTTGTTCCGGTGTGGCAAAATTACTTACCCCTACACCGAGCAGCCTTAGCGGACTGCCAGCAATCCATGATTTATCAAATAATTCAATCGCGGCTTGATATATATCATTTTCAAGATCAGTATATTTATTTAATGATACTTGCCGGGTATAAGTCTCAAAATCCGCATATCGCACTTTAACACTGACCGTCCGTCCCCGGAACCCCTCCTTTTGTAACTGCCGGGATACCTGCCCACTTAAGCGTTGCAGAATTGTTGTCAATTCCGCGTACTCAGAAATATCTATGCTGAATGTTCGTTCGGTGCTGATTGACTTAGCCTCATGCCCTTCATGCACGATTCGATCATCAATTCCGCGTGCCCAGCGATACATATCACGGCCCCATTTCCCGAATTTTTCGGCTAATTCGATTTCTGATATCTGCGCCAGGTCTTTAACTGTTGTTACTTTTATTCCGGCCAGTTTATTAACGGTTTTCGGACCGATACCGGGGATTTTACTGACCAACAGGGGTTCTAAAAACCTTTTTTCAGTGCCGGGAGGAATTACCGTAAAACCATTTGGTTTCTCCATATCCGAAGCGATTTTGGCGATCATTTTATTAGTCCCCAGACCAATTGAAGCAGAGAGACCGATATCACGCGAGATTTTGCGCTGCACAGCACGCAGTTTGGATTCAGCAATACTCCAATGATCGATCTGTTGCGTTAGATCCAGATAGGCCTCATCAACACTGACTTGCTGGATTACCGGTGACACATTCCGCAGAATGCCCATTACTATCCGGGAATAGGTTTTATAGGCTTTGAAGCGGGGTGGTTTAATTATCAGCTCGGGACAGCGTTTTTCCGCCTGATACATGGACATTGCAGAATGAATGCCGAATTTCCGAGCAGGATAGGATGCGGCCGCCACAACACCGCGCTGCTCCGATTTACCGCCGACAACCAACGGTTTATCTTTCAGGGATGGGTCCTGAAGTACCTCGACCGAACAGAAAAAGGCATCCAGATCAACATGTGCTATGACGCGGGAGGGCGTTGTATAATCTCCATTTTCAGACTAATCCAAAACTAGGTCAGGAATTTAAATCAGCCTGAATTTCTGAAAAAAGTGGCCAGACCTTTCAGAAACATTTCTACGGCAATCGTTGTCAGAATCATACCCATCAGGCGTTCCATGGCCGCCAGACCGCGCTTGCGGAATACTTTGCTCAATATATCGGAGAACAGCAAAATGACCGCTGAAGCCAACCAGGCGATTATAACAACCACCAGCCAGTCCAGCAAACGATTCGGCTCGTTCGATGACATCAGCATGACCGTGACGATTGTGGAAGGACCGGCCACTAAGGGAATCGCCAGGGGTACGATAAATGGTTCCGAATCGGGATTATCACCCATAAGTGCCCGGTGCCGGATCGGAAATATCATTCTGATGGCAATTATAAATAAGATGATTCCACCGGCAATACTTAAGGCCGGACTGCTGATCGACATTGCATTCATCAGTCGATTGCCAAAAAACAGGAAACACAGCATAATAAATAACGCAATCACCAGTTCCCGGATTAATATGCGGCGACGCCTTTTTTCATCCACATCACTCAAGACAGATATGAAAATGGGAATATTCCCCAGTGGATCCATCACCAGGAACAACATAATAACTGCCGGCCAGAACGTCATTTCAAAACCTGCTTATTTGAATAATGCCGGATTATTTTGCATTTCACCGGTTACTTTTTCAAATGCATCGATTATATCCTGAGTGTCAGTTGCCGTGCCTAACAAATGATTCTGCTTCAGCCAGACAGACTGCTCTGTGCATAGTCTTTCGGTATTAGGCATGAACTGATCACGATAATTCCGATCCTTAAGCCAGGGATATTCATCGGGATTGGTAATAAATAATTTCTCCTTGTACAGGGGCACATACCCGGCATAAGTATAAATACCTTCGGCCCGCATCGCTTTATAAAAATTTTCCCGGGGAATGTTATGGAATTCATCGCTGTGGTAGCGCGCTAAATACAGGTGGTTCGCAACCCGTGTAGTTTCAGGATACTGTAGCACCGGTGTCAAGCCGGGAATTTGATTAAGTGCTTCGTCAATTATTTTTCGATTTCCGTCGCGCAAATCCATATCGGCACCCAGGGTACCCAATTGAGCGTGGAGGATGGTGGCAGCAAAGGCATTCAGGCGGAAATTGCCACCAAGATGCTGATGCTCATACCATTGTCCGCCCTTGACTCGACCACAGTTATGATAGGAAAAACAGGCGTCATTGAATTCTTCATCGTTGGTGATTATCGCACCACCCTCACCTGCGGTCATATTTTTTGAGGTCTGGAAACTGAAAATTCCACCCAATCCTAACGCACCAACCTTGGTACCTTTCCACTCCGCCCCATGAGCCTGGGCAGCATCTTCAATCACAGCGAGACCATGCTTTTTCGCAATTACCAGGATTTTATCCATATGGGCGGGGTTTCCGGAAATATGTACCGGCATGATTACCCTGGTCCGATCGGTAATCGCCGCTTCGATCAGTTCAGGGTCAATATTGAAAGACTCAAGCTCCACATCGACAAAGACAGGAACGGCATTGGCCATCAGAATCGCCGAAGCGGTGGCAATAAAAGTATAGGCCGGAACAATAACCTCATCTCCTGCTCTGACTCCGGCTGCTTTTAATGAAACCCACAAGGCAGTCGTACCGGAATTGGTGGTAATACAATATTTGGCATTCTGATAAGTAGCAAAAGCTTCTTCAAAATTCTTAATGGCTTTACTGCCCACACCCCACAATTCATTATCAATTGTATTCGCCAGTTGATCTTTTAAATCTTGGGATGATCGTGGCCAGCCTGGAAATGGTTTGGATCGTACCGGTGTGCCGCCAAATAGGGCTAATTTGCTCATGTGAATTTCCTTTATAGTTATAATCAGGCGCGAAATTACTGAATAGTACAAATCTGAATCAATTGAAGTAATCTCGATTTTTATTAATATTTTTCTGGGCCGGACCCAAATTTAAACATGAGTTGTACATAAACAGGTCAATTTGACAAGGAATATTTTTTATCTCTGAAATTAATTCTTACCTCCCTGCCACAATAGACATGTAATTACATATTATTTGCCCAGGTCAGTAATCCTGGCAGAATTCTAACAATGGAACAGGTCTTGTCTTAATAGAAAATGAAAATGCTAATTAAAATCAACAAAGGAGATTAACCATGACACTAGTAAAATGGCATCCAACAACTGCTTTAAGACCCTGGAATAATTTTGATCGGATCTTCCGCGATTTCTTTAATGAGAATTATGAGGAGGAAGCTTCCTCCAATCGCTGGGTTCCCTCAACCGACATTCACGAAGATGATAAAAAATACACTGTGACCGCCGATCTGCCCGGTGTTGACAAAAAGAATGTCAATATCAATGTAAAGGATAATGTTTTAACACTTACCGGCGAACGTACGCTGGAGACGAAAGAAGAAAATTCCAACTACCATCGCCGCGAAAGAATGTATGGTAGCTTCAAACGCTGCTTCCGTCTGCCAGACATGGTCAACGAAGACCAGATCAGCGCCAAATTCAAGAATGGTATTCTGATAATCGATCTTCCCAAAGCTGAAGTAGTACAACCCCGGGAAATCGAAATTAAAGTTGCTTAATAAGTTTTTCCCCGCAAACGAAAAAGCCCGATGCTATGACGACGCCGGGCTTTTTTTACTAGGCAATAATTATCAGGTAACTGTACCACCATCCACATTAAGGGTGGCGCCGGTAATATAGCTGGCTTCATCACTGGCCAGGAAACAATAAGCATCCGCCACTTCACTACCCTCGCCCATGCGACCTAACGGTACCCGCTGGAGCATCATATCCATTACTTTATCCGGTATTCCAACCGTCATATCAGTTTTAATAAATCCGGGGGCTACAGCATTAACACGGATATTTTTCCGCCCTAATTCCCGTGCCCAGACTTTAGTCATCCCGATTACACCAGCCTTGGTAGCCACATAATTTGTCTGACCAAAATTACCCGTATGAGCAACTACGGAGGATGCATTCAGGATAACGCCGCCTTTTTCAGGATCCATCAGGGCCACCGCCGCCTGGGTACATAAAAATACGCCTTTTAAATTGACATCGATGACCTTGTCAAATTTATCCCCGTCCAATTTCATAAGTGTACTATCCATTAGTATACCGGCATTATTGACCAGTATATCCACCCGGCCGTAATTCTGTTCGATCATTCCAAACAGGTTTCCAACACTCTCCGAATCGCTTACATCTACCTTGACAAAATCAGTCTGACCACCGGCATCTGCTACTTCACTCGCTGTTGCCAAACCATTTTTATCATCAAAGTCGGCAATGATGACAGTCGCACCTTCTGCGGCAAATTTCTGAACGGTAGCTTTACCAATTCCTTTTGCTCCACCGGTGATGACGGCAATTTTACCCTGAAGTCTTTTCATTTTTTCCCTCATAATTATTTTTAATATTATTGATCGTTAAAATTCTTTAGATATTGCAAATTGCTTAAGAAATTTAGCTTTCCATGACAGCATGAATCCAATTAAAATACAACTATGATAATAGACAATATAACTCAGGCAATCGGGGGAACGCCAACGGTAAAACTAAACCATATTGGTCAGGAACTGAATTGCGACCTGTATGGTAAATGTGAATTCTTAAATGCCGGCGGTTCATTAAAAGACCGTATTGGTGTCCGAATGATCATTGAAGCACAAAAAACAGGCCGTATTAAACCGGGCGATACATTGATCGAACCAACCTCCGGAAATACCGGAATCGGGATGGCCATTACAGCTGCTGCCCTGGGCTATAAACTGATCATCACCATGCCGGAGAAAATGAGCCGCGAAAAACAGGTCGTGTTGGAAGCTTTAGGGGTTAAAATAGTCAGGACCCCCACCGGTGCCGTGCATGATTCGCCGGACAGTGAAGCCAATGTTGCCAAGCGACTGCAAAAGGAAATTCCCGGATCGATTATCCTGGATCAGTATGTAAATCCCGATAATCCTGATGCTCATTACTATGGCACCGCTCAGGAATTATTGGATGATTTTGGCACGGATATCGCAATGGTAGTGATCGGGGTTGGAACAGGTGGAACAATCACCGGTGTGGCCAAGCGCTTGAAAGAAGAATTACCGGATGTGCAAATCGTTGGTATAGATCCCCATGGTTCCGTTTTGGGCGGCGGGGATGATATTTTCAATTACCTGGTTGAGGGTATCGGTTATGATTTCTTTCCTGATGTACTTGATAACAGTCTGGTTGATCAGTATATAAAAACGGATGATAAGGAATCATTTCTGATGGCACGGCGGCTTATCAAGGAAGAGGGACTTCTGGTGGGCGGTTCTTCGGGAGCCGTGGTTTGGGGCGCATTGCGGGCTGCGAAAAACTTGAAAAAAGGTCAGAAATGTATCGCCATCCTGCCGGATAATATCCGTAACTACCTGTCCAAATTTGTTTCCGATGACTGGATGAAGGAGCATGGATTCCTGGATGACTGATTGTTGGCTTTTAATCACTTAATT
>JABMQW010000183.1 GCA_013203115.1 Fidelibacterota bacterium | reverse complement strand
TTACATCCGAAATAGCGCCCATGATCGGGTCCGAAATCACATCCCAAAGCTTTGGTAAAAGGAGAACTAAACCAGCCAGGGCTGGTTCGACGCCCAGGATGTTAGTCAGGAAAAAAAGCAGGAACATACCAGTGGTAACAATGAAGATATTGCTCCCGATATCCCCGATCCCATATCCGATTTTCAGATTCAATGGCAGCTTACGGCTCATGTTGATCCTCGTACAGTTTTTCTATGAAAATTATCGTGCCGATGCGTGGTTTCAAGAACTGGATTTTAATACTGAATATGATTGGGTGCAAACAGAATGACTGGAAGCGGATCTCTAGTAATGATGGTATCTATTTAACTATGTAAATGTCGTTTTATCAGGCACTTTGCACCATCCTGTCTTCCCCACTCGCGTGCCAACTTCAGCTGATAGAAAAGAGAATGTTGAAATGATTTTGTATCAAAAGCTACCGTTTTTGACACAACCCATAATCAAAATGGAGCAAACGTTTTTGGGAATTGGGTGGGCGGGGAGTGTCAAAATGTATGGGTTTTGGTACATCGTTTACCCATTTATATAATCGAGAGTTTAATAAGAAAACTCGCATTTAACTGGTCCGACTTCTGGGAAGCAGTTCAGTTACAAATTTATGTAAACATACAGCATGTAAATCCCAGCAATTAATATAATTGTACCAAAAAGGAATCTTCTGCTGATGATTGTGGCGTCAATGGAAACAATACGATTTGCTAATTCATTTGCCTTTACAAGGTATTGGGGTGCTATTAAAAGAAGAATCCCGGAAATAATCACTATTATTATCGCAAGTAAAAACACAAGTTCCATATGCCCTCCAAGTATTAATTTAGCTAAAATTACAGAAGATTTTAGAATAGTAGTAACAAAACAAAATGATATTTATAATCTTTAAATGAATAATAATTAATTGATAAGCAACCCACTACGAGTTTTGGACATTATCTCAATAACCACCATTTTTGACATACCATTTTCTAAATTAAAATGCAACAAAGTAGCCAATTTAAAAAGGCGGGTCTGGAATCATGAACTGGGCCTTGGCGGTTCGTTCGGCCTGTATAGCTTTCTTTTTCTTCAAATATATTGCTTGCTTTAAACCACGATCCCGCAAAGCGCTAAAAGCAACGGTGGCGCTGGTTCCACGATAGATACGTTTGCCAAAACGACGAATGACATCCCAGTCGATTTCGATTCCTAGTCCCGGTCCGTCCGGTATTTTAATTCGTCCTTCTTGATCGGTTGTGATACCACCTTTAATAAAGCGCGCCCAGTATTCCGGTTTCCAGTTGCCTTCCAGGGGATATTCCAGCAGACTGCATTCTTCCTGTGGTAAAACTCCCACAAGTTGCAATGCCACAGCGAATCCCAATCCCGTTGTCCAGGTATGCGGACAGTACTTAATCTTCTGCGAATCATCCTGATTAGCCTGGTTGCGTCTCTGGATTTCATGGATTAACCAGTAGACAATGGAAATGCCGCCGGCGTAAGTACCACCAGCCATTACAGCATCCGGTTGATAGATGTCCAAACTGCCCATATCCAGCATTGCCTTGAAATCGCGCCAGGACGAATTTAATTCTCCGCCCGCAATGGACGTTTTTGTATTTTGGCGGAGTTCCGCCAGTCCTTCAAAATTACCGCGATTCAGCGGTTCTTCTAACCATTTAACGTTGTATTGCTCTAACCCCTGGGCAAATTTTGTAGCGAATTCCAAATCCCATTTAGGCGTTTCATCGATCAGATCAACCGGCCAGCCCTGGTTGGCATCCACCATCAGGTCAAGTTTATCGCCAACCTCGTCGCGGGCTGCTCCAACAAAATCGACCATTGGGTCCAGATCGGTTCCTTTAACCCGAAGTTTTAATCCTCGATAACCGGCTTCCATTACCTGCTTACTGATTTTACGACTGTAGGCCTGATCGTGGTTGTGGGTTGAGCCTGATGAAACATAAGGAAAAACATACCCGCCGGTCCCTCCCAACAGCTTCCATAACGGCTCACCTTTGATTTTACCAATGATATCCCAAAAGGCGCCATCAATCCAACTGTTACGCATACCGATATAAGAAAATTCCTGAATACGTTGATTTACCAGTTTAATATCCAACGGATTGATACCCAGTAGGTAATTGCCCAGCATTGGTCCTAATCCCAATCGTTCGGTCCCCATGGCAGTTATGGCAGCATAGCCTTCATGACCCTCATCCGTGCCCAGTTTAAGTAAATAAAAGCGCACTTCGGATTGCCGAAATCCAGGAATCCAACTGGGATTAAAATAGGCCGGCTGAGTGAAAAATCCCGGCTTATGCTCTTCCAACGGTATCTTTACAAAATATAATTCTATGCGATTTATTACCATACCTTTATTCCTCCGGTGCCATTGGTTATTAGTGGAATTTACTGGCAAAAAATATTTAAAAAGACTCAAAATATTATCTTTTATAATTGTATGGAAAAATTAGGCTGACCGGAGTGACAATTCTAAAGAATGATTGAAACGAGATATAATATGGGTCTGGCAAACGGTTGGTGTTCAACTATAAATTCCATCAATCGAACAATAGAAGGATTGGAGTTCTGTTATGATCATTGATATCATCCTACCGCTGTCTTTAGTATTCATCATGTTTAGCCTGGGTCTGGGTCTAACCATTAACGATTTCAAGAATGTGGCGCGACAACCCAAAAACTTTACCGTCGGTATTGTTAATCAGATGCTGCTTTTACCACTGGTAACCTTTTTTATCATTCAGATCTTCGGATTGTCCGGGGAGATGGCTGTAGGTCTGATGATCCTGGCCTGCTGCCCCGGCGGTGTCACCTCCAATATCATTACTAAAATGGCCAAGGGTGATACAGCCCTATCCATTTCTTACACAGCAGTGGTAAGTATTGCCACCGTGATCACGCTACCAATCATTACCGGTTTTTCGATCCACTATTTCATGGGCGCCGATGCCCCCGCCATCAATGTGTTTACGCTGGGTCTAACCATGTTTCTGATCACCGCAATCCCGGTGATCATCGGATTGTTGGTCCATCACAAGGCGGAGGATTTCACCCGGTCATTTGAGCCTAAGGCCAGCAAGATCTCGGCCGTTTTATTTGTATTGATTGTAATTGGCGCCCTGGCCAGCGAGTGGGAAGCTTTTGTCACTAATGTAACCATCCTGGGACCTGGCATCATAACACTCATCACCGTGATGTTGCTCCTGGGCTATGGCAGCGCCCATCTTTTTAAGATGAGCGAACCGCAGGCAGTCTCAGTATCAATTGCCACCGGAATCCAGAATGCCACCGTTGGTATAACAGTTGGGAATCTAATCATACCCGGGGGTGAGGGATTATCCGTGCTTAGCCTGCCATCTGGAGTATATGGTATTCTCATGTATCTGGTTTGTCTGCCCATTGTGTTTGCCTATGTAAAATGGATTCGTGTGAAGTTCAGTACAGGATAATAATTTTAACATCAAATATTGAACCAGTTTAAAGGACGAATAGAAAAACCCAATTAACAGTGGCTTACGGTTGTGTACCAACAGTTCCGGTTTATCGGGAAAACCCTCCCGATTTTACTGGGACAAAGTCAGATGAAAAACGACCTGTCTGTCGTAGTCCCGGTGTACAACGGGACATAGATAGATAACGTGACAATGGTGGCAGAATTATTTAGCTAATATATACAACCGCCGGCTCTTCTGTTAAACTACTTTGGCGCATTAATCGACCCTTTCCCGTTTTATACAGTCTAATGAAAATTCTTGCATTATTCTTAGACTATATTTCGGTGGGCAGGTCCGTGTCAATTACACTTTTATGACAACTTATTTTTACAATACTGGTCTAAGTATTTTATCTGCCATGATTACTGAACTTAATAAATTTACTTAAATTAAAGGCGACCATGCTGGCCTACTATTTTAAAATTGCTCTGCGGAATATTAAAAAATACCGTGGGTACTCAATAATTAATATAACCGGGCTGGCTGTGGGAATGGCCTGTAGTATCCTAATCCTGATTTATGTTAATTATGAACTGAGTTTTGATACCTTTCACGCAAATGCTGATCGCATATACAGAGTGGCTATCAATGCGATGGGAGGTGGAACAAAAATTAATCAGACCTATTCGTCAGCAGCTACCTTTAACAAGCTTCTGGAGGATTTTCCGGAAATTGAATATGGTGTTAAATTCCTAAATCTAGGGGAAAAACCGATTATTCATAATGAAATGTCCCTGTATGAATCGGGAATATTTGCCGTAGATTCAACTTTCTTCAATATATTCAGTTTCCCATTGATTCATGGTGATCACCATGCCTTACTGAATGCACCAAATACGATAGTATTAACTAAGAATACAGCTCTCAAATATTTCAATCATACCGATGTCGTGGGGGAAATATTGACGATTGATCTTTCATCCTGGGGCTATGGGAACATTGATTTTAAAATAACCGGTGTGACGGACAATGTACCCGCTAATTCGCACTTCCATTACAATTTATTGCTGTCCATTATCAGCTTCCCTGATCAGATAAACAAAACCGGATGGACTGCCAATAATTTCATTACCTATCTGCTGTTGTATCCAGGTTCCTCGCAAGTAGAATTCGAAAAAAAACTAGCGGAGTTTACCCGTGTAAACATGGGGGGTGAGAGATTCGATGACTGGGTTGCTCAGGGTAATTACTGGGAATATTTTTTACAACCTCTTACTGATATTCATCTAAACTCCGATCTCAATGGCGAATTTGAACCTAATGGCAATAAAACCTATGTTTATATCTTCTTGGTAATTTGTGTTATCATTCTGCTTATCGCCTGTATCAACTTTATGAATCTGTCAACTGCCAAATCATCTCTACGAGCACGGGAAGTAGGGATAAAGAAAGTAGTTGGATCCAATCGAAGAATGCTGGTCAGGCAATTTTTAACCGAATCGGTTATTATGAGTTATATCTCACTTGGGTTGGGAATATTCTTGGTCGAACTTATATTAAATGGTTTTGGTAACCTTATCGGTCAACAGCTTGAAATCCATTATTTTGATAATTTACAGGTAATACCATTGTTACTGTTGCTGGGGCTTGTTGTAGGGGTTGTTTCGGGTTCCTATCCTGCATTTGTTCTGTCTTCATTCCAACCCGTAATGGTCCTTAAGGGAAATACCGGTAATGCCAGAACAGAGGTCTTGCTCCGAAATATACTGGTGCTTTTCCAGTTTGGAATATCCATTTCAGTGATAATCGGTACGTTGATCGTATTTAAACAACTAGATTATTTTATGAACAAGGAACTAGGGTTTGACAAGGAAAATGTATTGGTGATCAGTAACCCAGGTGACTTAGGACAAAGTCTAAAACCCTTAAAAGAATCTTTGCTCAGGCATAGCAATATTTTAAGCGTTAGTGGTTCCAATACACTGCCAGGTAAAAGTTTCAGTAACATCGGGTTCGGTGCGGAAGGTGTGGAAAGTTACAGCCTTAATACCTGCGTCTGTGATTATGAGTTTATAGAAACGCTGAAATTAAATCTAATAAAAGGCAGATTCTTTTCAAGGGATTTTCCTTCCGATTCCAGTGCCGTTGTAATTAATGAAAAGGCAGCTAAACTGCTGGGTTGGGAAAATCCCATTGGGAAGCAGATTAATAACTGGTCCTCCAATACCGGCAATTTTACCATTGTTGGTGTCATCAGGGACTATCATTACGAGTCTCTTCACCAGGTTATCAGACCCCAAGGGCTGTTTCTGTCGGGGGGATACTATAAAAATAATGAAAACAATATTTCCCTACGCTACGTACCTGAAAATGTGCCGGAAACGATAAACTTCATTAGAAGTACCTGGAACGGATTGGCTCCTGGTAAAACATTTGATTATTCATTCCTGAATGATGATTATGAAGCTTTATACATGAATGAACAACAGACCCGCACGATATTTATCATATTTTCGATCCTGGCCACGTTTATCGCCTGTCTGGGTTTATTCGGACTGGCATCCTTCATGGCCGATCAAAGAACCAAAGAAATCGGTATCAGAAAAGTACTCGGTGCTTCTGTAACCAATCTGATTATGCATTTTTCATTCGATTTCAGCAAATGGGTGTTGCTGGCAAATTTAATTGCCTGGCCGGTTACTTATTATTTCATTTCCAGGTGGCTGGATAACTTTGCCTACCGGACAACAATCAATTGGCGGATATTTTTACTGTCTGGCAGCCTGGCGCTGCTGATTGCTCTGCTAACCGTCAGTTATCAGGCCGTCAAGATAGCAATGGCAAATCCAGTCGATAGTTTAAAATATGAATAGATTTCAGATGAATTATAGTAATTGGACACATAACTGACGCCCCGTTGTGTGGGCTTTTTTATCCCATAAACCACCGTTTTTGACACACTCTTCCTCTAATCAAAATGAATCAGACGTTTTTGGGACACTTAGGGCTGTGGAGTGCCAAAAAGGTATTAGTTTTGGGACAAACGTC
>JABMQW010000021.1 GCA_013203115.1 Fidelibacterota bacterium | reverse complement strand
TTGTTATCGATACCAAATCTCTAACCCGTGACAATACTAACCTGATGCTTATTTATCGCATGTACTCCAGCGCTAGACAACTGATTGGTAGTGGTACTATTAATTTTGAGCTGATCGCAATTCCGGAACAGTTTGCCCTGCATCAGAATTATCCCAATCCCTTCAATCCGATCACAACTATTAACTATGACCTCCCGGAGAATGGCAATGTCAGCTTAATTATCTACGATATCCTGGGCCGACAAGTTATTCAACTAACTGATGAATTCCAGGAAGCTGGGTATAAATCAATCAGATGGAATGGCCGTAACAAATCTGGCCAAATAGTCAGCGCTGGGATGTATTTCTATGCAATTGAAGCTAGTAAATATTCAGCGATTCGGAAGATGATATTACTGAAGTAGCCTTTCGGGGCGCAGGTTGTGCCTGCCCGGCCTTCGTATCTGAAGCCGTGGGGCTCCATTAACGAATTATTCAGGTGAACAATATTCCGCTAATAACCAGGTGCAATTAATTTATTGTCAGCCTAATTTCAGCCGTTAATTAACCCTTTAAACCAATCCGGTGAGATGGAAAGGGCAGAGACTGAGCCTTCGGTCAGTCCGACCAAACTGGTCGGGATTCTGCCCAGAGGTTTTTTTTATGAAAGGACTGTCAATGATGGTAAAGCAACGGTCGGTAATGACCGCAAGTGATATAAAACGCTCCCTGACCCGCCTGGCATTTGAGATTCTCGAGCGCAACCCGGACCCGGATTCTCTGGTGCTGATCGGCATTCAATCCCGGGGTGAACCACTTTCAAAGCGCCTGCATGCCCTGCTGATTGAGCAAACCAAAACGGATATACCGCTTGGCTCAGTGGATATTACTTTCCACCGCGATGATTTCCGAACCCGGCTGACTGTACCCCAGGTGAAGGCTACTGATATTCCCTTTTCAATTGATGGCAAAATTGTGATCCTCGTCGACGATGTTTTGTACACCGGCCGCACTATCCGGGCGGCTTTGGAATTACTGGTTTCCTTCGGCCGGCCGGCTGCTGTGCAGTTGGCCGTACTGGTGGATCGCGGACACCGGGAATTACCGATCAAAGCAGATTACGTCGGAAAAAATATCCCCACCCACGAAGGAGAGCATGTCAAGGTGAAACTTCAGGAAACCGATGGGGAAGAAGCCGTTATTTTGAACAGTTACCAGGAAGAAAACTAATGTTGCAGAACCGTCATTTATTGGGCTTGGAAAACTATCCTCGGGAAGATATTCAAACCATTCTGGATACGGCCTTCAGTTTTCGTGAAGTGCTGGATCGACCGGTGAAAAAAGTTCCGGCTTTACAGGGAAAAACGGTAGTCAACCTGTTTTTCGAAAATTCCACCCGCACTCGGATCAGTTTTGAACTGGCCCAGAAACGCCTCAGTGCCGATACAGTAAATTTTGCCGCGTCCTCCTCCAGTCTGAAAAAAGGGGAGTCCTTCAAGGATACGGCTCAGAATATCGAAGCCATGAAAATCGATGCGGTTGTCATGCGTCACCCTACGCCCGGCGCGCCCTGGCACCTGACCAAATTCGTCGATGCAATCATCATCAATGCCGGTGACGGGACTCACGAACATCCGACCCAGGCCATCCTGGATATGATGAGCCTGCAGGAAAAATTTGGCAGAATAGAAGGTTTGAAGATCGGCATCATTGGCGATATCCGGCACGGTCGGGTTGCTCTCAGTAATATCTATGGTCTGATTACAATGGGAGCTGAGGTAACCCTTTGCGGTCCCGCCAATCTGATTCCGCCTTTCATTACTGATCTGGGGGTGACCGTGAATCATAATATTGATGAAGTCCTGGAATGGGCCGATGCGATTAATATTCTGCGTATCCAGCGTGAACGCATGGGAATTGGTTTAATTCCTTCCATTCGTGAATATCGCCGCCTGTTTGGTATTACTACCGAAAGACTGGCACAGCATAAAAAGGAAATTGTGATCATGCATCCCGGACCGATGAACCGGGGTGTTGAGATCGACAGTAGTGTGGCTGATAGCGATCAGGCTATTATCCTGGATCAGGTTTTGAATGGTGTTGCCTCCCGGATGTCTATCCTGTATCTGCTGCTGGGCGGAAAAATCGAGCAACCGAAATAATTGTAATTGAGGAATAGAATGGATATCAAACCATTACCGGAAAAATTGTTACTGCACGGTGGTACGATACTGGACCCCAAAGCACAGCGTTCGTTCACCGGGGATGTGCTGATCATCGACGGTAAA
The DNA here is from genome assembly GCA_013203115.1 of Fidelibacterota bacterium. GTDB lineage: Bacteria > Fidelibacterota > Marinisomatia > Marinisomatales > TCS56 > JABMQW01. The sequence goes on along the minus strand of JABMQW010000021.1, from coordinate 18,810 downwards.
ATTGCTGAAATTGGTTCGGTGGGATCTAATACCGATTCTACCAAAATAGATTGTAGTGGTCTAATAATTACAGCCGGTTTTTGCGATCTGCACGTTCATTTCAGGGAACCGGGTCGTGAAGATAAGGAAACTTTGGCCTCCGGTAGCCGAGCCGCCCTGGCCGGCGGTTTCACCAGGGTGTGCGTGATGCCTAATACCAGCCCACCCATCGATACACCTGAAATGGTGGGCAATATCATTGATAAAGCTGCTGATTTACCGGTTCATATTCACCCCATTGGTGCAGTCACCCAACAGCAGAAAGGCTTCGAATTGACCGAAATGGGCGGCCTGCTGGAAACGGGGGCGGTGGCTTTCAGTGATGATGGCTTACCAATCTCTAATGGTAGCGTGATGCGCATGGCATTGGAATATGCCGGGATGTTTGACGTTCCGGTGATCAACCATGCCGAGGATCTCACTTTGCGTAATGACGGCCTGATGAATGAAGGCCGTGTTTCCACGCAACTCGGCCTGCCGGGTAATCCGGCTCTATCTGAGATCACGATGGTTCACCGTGATCTGGAACTCGCTGTGTTGACCGGCTCAAAGCTGCACGTGCCCCATGTTTCAACCGCTGGTGCTGCGGATCTTATTCGTAGGCTGAAAGCAAAATCGCAGAATATTACCGCTGAAGTAACTCCTCATCATCTTTTTTTCAATGATGAAGCCCTTAAATCATTCGATACTAATTTGAAGGTGGCGCCACCGCTTCGCAGTGAAACCGACCGTCAGGGACTTATCCAAGCGGTATTGGATGGTGTCTTTGATTGTATTGCCACCGATCATGCCCCCCATACCATCGAGGAGAAGGAAGGAACCTTCGACCTCGCGCCCTTCGGAATGATCGGGCTGGAAAGCTGCTTTGGCGCCGTGAATCGCGTGCTGGTGCGGGAAGCGGGTCTGTCGCTGGAAAAACTAGTGCAATTGTTGACGGTCCAACCGCGCCGGATTATGGGCTTTGATGATGATCTGCTGCAAGTCGGTAAAAAAGCCGAACTGACGATTTTTGATCCTGACTTAAAATATACTTTTCAAGTTTCTGATATCCATTCAAAATCGGCCAATTCTCCCTACGTCGGCCACCAACTGATCGGGAAAGCACGGATAACAATCAACAAGGGAATAATTGCCAAAAATCATTGAATGGACATTATAAAAATGAGGGTAGCCTGATTAGTCGATCCTGCGTTTAGCATGGAATAATCTGAAGAATACCGGGGTGAAGAATATCAGTTGCCTTGATAATCTGTTGGATTCTATTTTTGGCAGCTATTTTCGAAGTGGAAAAAATGAAAACAAAGACAATCTCAGCAAATGATATCGAAAGACAGTGGTTAGTCGCTGATGCCGACGGCCGTATTTTAGGACGGTTTGCCAGCCGGATCGCCCAGATCCTGCGTGGTAAGCATAAGGTGAATTTCAGTCCCAACATGGATATGGGTGATCATGTTATAGTGATTAACGCTGAAAAAATTCGTCTTACCGGCAACAAGGAAAATTTAAAAACTTATTTCAGGCACTCCGGCTACCCCGGCGGTGTCACAGTAGTCGATATACAGCAGCTACGTCGTTCCCACCCTGAACGGATTGTTATTAATGCTGTAAAGGGTATGTTGCCGCATAACCGGTTGGGTCGTAAGATGCTTGGTCATCTTAAAGTCTATGCTGGTGCGGATCATCCCCATCGTGCCCAAACTCCCAAAGTACTGGATATTTAAATGACAAAAGCAGTATATCAAGCTACCGGACGTCGTAAACGGGCGGTAGCACGCGTTTTGCTTATGCCGGGAAAGGGTAATATTCTGGTTAATGGCAATCCTTACAAGGAATACCTGAGCCGGGATACTATCAGCAAAATTGTACTGGAGCCGTTAGATGTAGTTGAGCAGAATAATGCTTATGATATTTCAGTGAATGTCAAAGGTGGTGGTCTGACCGGACAGGCCGGAGCAATCCGATTGGGGATTGCCCGCGCTCTATTGCAGATTAACGACGATTTCAGACCTGTTTTGAAAAAAGCCGGTCTGTTGACCCGAGACTCACGGCAGGTGGAACGTAAGAAATACGGACAGCCTGGAGCCCGTAAAAGATTTCAATTCTCAAAAAGATAAAATATATGACTGGTATAAATTTCGAAGATTTATTGAGCATAGGTGCTCATTTTGGTCATGTGACCAGAAAATGGAACCCCAAGTTCAAACCATTTATTTTAATGGAAAAGAATGGTATCCATATTATCAATCTGGATGAAACCGTACATCAATTTGAAAAAGCGGCCGCTTTCATTAAAGGAATAGTTGATCGAAGCGGAGAAGTGCTATTTGTTGGTACAAAAAAACAGGCTCGTGAAATTGTCCAGCAGGAGGCTGATCGTTGCGGCATGTTTTATGTTGTGGAACGCTGGCTGGGTGGTACTTTAACAAACTTTATGACCATTAAGAAGAGTATCAAGCGTTTGCATATGCTGGAAAAAGAAGGTTCCAGTATTTATGAAAACCTGACTAAAAAAGAAATCCAGATGCTCAACCGCGAACGGATTAAACTGGCTGACCAGCATCGTGGTATCAAAGATATGAAACGCTTGCCGGATGCCCTGATTGTTGTTGATTCTAACTTTGAAAGTACCGCCGTAGCTGAAGCGCGCCGTTTGGAAATACCGGTGGTTGGGATGGTTGACACTAATTCCGATCCCACCCAGATTGATTACCCGATTCCCGCCAATGATGATTCCATCCGGACGATTCAATTAATTATGGCCAGCGTCGCTGAAGTAATTATTGATGCCCGTAAGGAAAAGATTCAAGCTGCTAATGAAGCCAAGCAAGCCGCAGAAGCTGCCAGGGCTGAACAAGCTAAGCAGTTGGAACAGGCCAAGTTAGCAGAACAAGCGAAACAAGCTGAAAAGTCTGCTAAAACTGTCGTTCCGGAAGTGGAAGAAAAGCCTGATAAAAAATTAGATGAACTGGTTGAGAAACCGGCTAAGTCCGAACCCGAACAAGAAGCTAAACCGGTGAAGGCACTCGAAAAGTCACCTGAAGCTGCGAAAGAAAAGCCTGTCAAAAAATTAGATAAGGTGGTTGATAAACCGGCTAAGTCCGAACCAGAACAAGAAACTAAACCGGTGCAGGCACCCAAAAAGTCACCTGAATCTGCGAAAGAAAAGCTTAAAAAGGTTACCAAATCCGCTACGAAGAAACCTTTGCTCCCTAAAAAACCTACAGCCAAAAAACCGGCAACCAAAACGGCCGCGAAAAAAACAGTTAAAGCTAAGACCGCTGCTAAACCTGATAAGGCTGTTAAAAAAGCAAAGCCTGCTCCCAAGACCAAACAACCTGCAGAAGAAAAAACACCCGCGAGTAAAGTTAAAGAGTAAATTGACATGACTATTGATGCAAAACAGGTGAAAGAATTACGCGAAAAGACCGGCGCTGGCATGATGGATTGTAAACGTGCCTTAATGGATTCTGAAGGTGATATCAAAAAGGCGATTGAAAATTTACGTAAGTCCGGGATTGCTAAGGCTGAAAAAAAAGGCACTCGTTTTGCCAAGGATGGTCTGGTGTTTTCCTATATTCATCCCGGTGGACGCCTGGGCGTTCTCGTTGAGATTGGCTGTGAAACTGACTTTGTGGCGAAGACGGATGACTTTATTAAATTAACCAAAGATATTGCGATGCAGATTGCAGCAACCAATCCGATTTCTATTAATCGTGATGGTATCAGCGACGATGTAATTTCCCAGGAAAAAGATATATATCTCGCTCAAGCTGAAAACTCCCGAAAACCAGCGCATATCCTGGAAAAAATTGTTACGGGACGCTTAGATAAATTTTATCAGGAAAACTGCCTTATGGAACAGCCATTTATTAAGGATCCCAATCGAAAGGTCAATGACCTTATAACACAAGCTGTTGCTAAGTTAGGTGAAAAAATCGAGGTTAACCGTTTCACCCGTTTTGAAATCGGGGAGGCTGGGACTAATAACAATAATTAGGTAGTTTTCTTGTAATGTCGAACCCTGTTTACAGGCGCGTTGTACTTAAATTAAGTGGCGAAATCCTCGCCGGTGAACAGAGTTTTGGAATAGAGAATAACAGTGTTTCCAGGCTGGTCAGGGAAGTAAAATCTATCAATAATCTGGGGATCGGCCTGGGTATTATAATTGGGGCTGGTAATATATTCCGTGGAATAAAATTATCTGCCCAGGGTATGGACCGTGTAACGGGCGATAACCTTGGAATGCTTGGTACGGTAATAAATGCCATCGCCTTTCAGCAAGCCTTGAGCCAGGCAGGTTGTTCGGCTACTGCCATGTCCGCTGTGAATATTTCCCGAATTATCGAACCCTATGTTCGCAACCAAGCCCTGGAGTTAATGAATAAAAGGGAAATTGTCATTATTGCCGGTGGCACTGGCAATCCCTATTTTACCACCGACTCAGCCGCTGCCTTACGTGCCGCGGAGTTGAAGGCCGAGGTTGTCCTGAAAGGCACGAAGGTAGATGGTGTCTATGATAAAGATCCTGTTATCCATCCGGATGCTAAAAAGTATTCGGAAATTACATTCAGCAAGGTAATTTCAGACAACCTGCGCGTTATGGATTTGACTGCTATGACCCTTTGCAAAGAAAATTCAATACCAATCATCGTATTTAATATCCATAAGCAAGGTGCTCTGAAAAAAGTGGTTTTAGGAGAACCAATCGGGACAATTGTGAGGGAGTGACAGATGATAGATGATATTCAACAGGACGCTCAGCATCGGATGGATCAGGCCGTAGTCCATGCCCAAACCGAAGTAAACCGAGTCCGTACCGGACGGGCCAATCCGGAGCTGCTGGACTCAATCATGGTCGATTATTATGGGCAGAAAACACCTTTGCAGCAATTGGCCAATGTTTCCGTTCCGGAAGCACGGCTGATTTCGATTCAGCCCTATGAAAAAACGCTTATTCCATTGATCGAGAAAGCCATATTGGAAAGTAACATTGGTCTGACCCCCAGTAATAATGGTGCCAATGTACTGATACCGATTCCGCCTCTTTCTGAAGATCGCCGCAAAGAATTGATTAAATATGTTCATAATCTGATTGAAGACGGGCGGATAGCTATTCGTAATGTCAGACGCGATGCCATTCATCAGTTAAAAGAGGCCAAGGATGAATTTCATATTTCCGAAGATGATATAAAACGGTCCGAACAACAAATCCAGGATTATACCGATGAACATATCAAATCTTTGGGCACTGTGCAGGACAATAAAGAACAAGAAATTATGGAATTCTAATTGCCCTGATTGTAGTTATCAATAAACCTGCTTACACAAAAATTATAGATCGTATAAACCCCGTTTTCATAGCGGGGTTTACTTAATGTAAAAGTTAAGCTATTATACGTTAAAAGCTGCCAAGCGCTAATTGAAAAGTCCCCGCTTTTTGCAGGGACTTTTCAGTTGTTAATGACGCTGTAAAACGCCTTCTAGCAATAGATTTGTTTCCTATATAAGGTAAGGTCGCAGTGCTTCACGCCGGGAACGATGTTGCAAACGCCGGATGGCTTTTTGCTTGATCTGCCGAACGCGCTCACGGGTCAGGTTGAATTCCTCGCCAATCTCATTCAGGGTAAGTGGTTTACCACGATCAATTCCAAAATATAATTTCAGAATCTGTTGTTCCCTGTCCGTCAAAGTTGAGAGTGCCGCGTGGATTTCTTCTTTGAGCGATTCAAACATAATCGGTTCGTCAGGTAAAAAATAACTGCTGTCAGGAATTATATCTTTCAACGAGCCATCTTCACCTTCACGCAGAGGATTATCCAGAGACTGAGCCCGACGAGAAATGCGGATAGCATCGACTATTTCATGGCCGGTCATTTCCAAATGCCGACCAATTTCAGCGGCTTTGGGAGACCGTTCCATTTCTGCTTCCAGTTTTTCCGCAGTGCGGGTAATCTTGGTAATCATTCCGACCCGGTTCATAGGTAACCTTACCAGCCTTGACTGCTCTGCCAAGGCTTGTAAAATGGACTGTCTAATCCACCATACAGCATAGGAAATGAATTTAAAACCACGGGTTTCATCAAATCTGCCGGCTGCTTTAATTAGGCCAATATTGCCTTCATTGATTAAATCTGTCAGCTGCAGACCCATACCTTGGTATTTTTTAGCTGTAGATACAACGAACCGTAGATTGGCTTCGATTAATTCTTTTTTGGCCAGATCATCACCCTTCTTAATACGAATGGTTAATTCAACTTCGCGGGCGGGTGGTAACGGTTCGAATCTACTGATTTCCTGTAAGTACCGGCTTAGTTCACGATTGCCGGAGCCACTTCTTGAATTTGCTGCCATTTAACTTCCTATTTTTATCCGAGGTAAGCTTATAAATTTACCAAATATACAACTTTTATCCTAATACTAAGATTCATTGGAAAGATTCCCTGGAATATGACAAAGGATAGGATTTACCGGTTATTCAACAAATTCAGGAAGCGTGGTCTAAATTAAATTACCGGTAGTGGAAATTTACACATCCCTTTTTAAGACCTTGCTACTGTACTAAACGTCTCCTAAATATGGAGACCCACCGGTAAACCATGTACTGAACAGCCTGCCCCGTTAGCGGAACGAAGTAGAGCGTATCGGGGAAGTGAATGTGCCGTGGTACTAAAAATTTACGCCCTGTGGGGCGACATCCCGATCCGGGGATGAATTTTTGGAATTCATCCCTGCCTAACAATGTGGTATTCTTCTTGTCGGGATACAATACTACCGATGAACAATCAGGGTAGCGGTTAGCTCAATCCCGCCGAGGATACGATAGCGATTGCGGCGTTCGTTTTCCGGTCCTGGAATAGTGGATAATCTCAGAGATGATACTAATGGCAATTTCCGGTACAGTTTCGGAAGCAATGTCCATTCCCACGGGGGAATGAACGGTCGCCAGTTGCTTTTCAGAAAAACCATCTTTCTGCAGCGCCGCTGCCAAAATTTGCCATTTACGCTGACTGCTCATCAAACCCAGATATGAGCGGTTTTCAGTCAATAGCCAGCGCATCAATTCGAAATCATGGCGATGTCCGCGGGTGGCAATCAGCACAAAATCAGCTTCAGGAATGTGCACCCGCTGTGGTAGGTCTGCAATTGGTGACGTATCAATGCTGAGCGCGAATGGGAAACGATCTCTGGTAGCCAAATCGGTGCGGTCGTCATAAATATGAACGTCCAGTTCGATGAAATTGGCTAGCTCAGCCACGGCCTTGGCCACATGTCCGGCGCCGAAAATATGCAATTCAGACGGAGGATTTAGGTGCTCAATTAAAAAATGCTTTCTGGATAAGGTAACAGAATGTGATTTTCCCAAAGTTTTCATATTTGCAATTGTCTTCCGTACTTCGGCGGGGAAGTCAGTTGTATTAAAATTATCGTCAATTATTTGTCGCTGAACGATTACCGGATTTTTATCTGTAATTTGTAAAACCGTCAGCAGTTGTTGGGATCCTCCCGACCTATAAGCTGTTTCTAAAAATTGTTTGATTTCTCTACTGAACGGTTCGATTAGCACCTTTATTTTACCGCCGCAAATACCGCAGCCCTGATCGGCCAAAGTGCCACCGAGATCATAATTTTTCAAAACGGGTTGACTAGTCTGTAGCACTCTTTTCGTTGCTTCGATTACCTGATGTTCCACGGCGCCGCCACCGACGGTACCGATTGCCGTGCCGTCTTTGAGGACCAGCATTACGGGGTAATCACGCCGGGGAACCGAGCCTTTCCAGTCCACCAGCGAACAGAGTACCGCGGCCTGCGAAAAATCAAAATTAACAAGGGTGTTATAAATCTGTCTTTCCATAAATCAGTCGTTGGATTTGTGTAAAAATTGCAGAATGGCTTCCAGCACACCCCTGCCAATTGACCGGGCTTTATCCGAGATACTGTTAACATTCACGATTTTCCCACGGGGGTCGATATCACCGATTTTGAGTCCCTTGGTCACTGCAACCACGGGTGAAATCAACCCACGGACAATTCCTGTCAATGGCGCCAAAATCCGCTGCTTATGATCAACAGTGCCAATCAGTTCGTTTTCTGACACAATATCTCCAAAATCAACTTGCCATTCGACCTTACCGGCAGCCGGAGCGATTACCAACCGTTTTTTGGTCTCACCGCCCAGATTGCCGGGAACACCGGTATTGGCGCTGGCGGAACCTTCACGGATAATTTTTCCCAGGTTATGCCCACGCTTAGTCTCAATTATCACGTTGCAATTATTACCAACCGTGAAGCCGGGACCAAGGCCAACCACAAATGCCGTACCATATTTCATTTCCGGTAGTTCCCGCTTGAGCATGCGCGCATCTACCACAACCTGGGGCTGCAGGGAGACAATTGCCAGGGGATCATCGGGAATCATTGGCAAAGAACCACGATTGCGGGTGGCAGTAATACCAGCTAATTCGCAGCGCTCCGCTCGTAGACCTTCCACGGTGGCGCTGCCTTCGATCATAGCATTGCTGAAAGTAACCGTCTGGCGGATCGCCAGGGGCCGAGGCAGTTCAGTCAGGATGACTTTGAAACCGCTGTTATACAGGGAACAGGCCGTGGCGCTGGCCAGTTCACCGGCGCCGCGGACCCAAATTATTATATCGTCAAACATGAGTGAGTTTAATCAGAATGCGCGATAAATGTTAAGCGGATAATTTACCTGTCTCCGCAGAAGGCTCCAGCCACCTTCTTTTTGAACTTGTAAGAAAACCTTACAAGTTGCCGACTCCTGTAGCTCACCTTCCGCATAGATGTTTTTTAAGTACAAAGTGACATTTTGCGGTATTGTTTGAAACAGTTCGGTCATCATTTTTTGGGTGAGCTAAACCGTTTCGTCGCGCATGAGTACTTCCACTTTAACTATGCCATCGGACGTGCTATATAAAATAATTTTGTAGTTTTCCATATTAGTTATTCAATTGATACTCACCGTGAGTTAATCTACTTAGTACCCGGTAAGCCCTTTCTTCATTGATTCCCTATCAAAAAAGGGGGGGGGTAGCTGGTTACTTTGAAACTTAACGTTTGACTTCATCTAATGTTTTCCCGTCCTTAAATTTCCATTCAGTCCACCCATTTGCCCGACGTGCAAGTACAACTGCTGCAGCAGTACTAGGAGAAGAAAAAATATGGTCAACTTGAAATATAAATAATTTTCCATGTAGTATAAGTATACTATCATCAATTAGTTTTTGTCTCCAATTCTTAACATATGGTCCAGCAGATCGAGTCTCCATTAGATTGCATTTTGAGCCAGAAAATACTATTAGACCATCCTCAGTATACTCACCTTCTGCATATGCATCTTTACCTTTACAAATTAAGATATTCTGTCTCTTTGGTCTTTTTATTTGATCAAAAATTGGGTAACCAAGCGTTGCAACTAGTATTTTGATAGTATCAAAATTGTCTATTAAATCAGCTTCCATTGGTTCTGAAACAAACGGCAATGTTGGAGTAGTTGAATTCTCTAATTTAAATCTTCCGGCTTTTTTTGCTTCATTATAGCAATACGATTCAAGAAACTTGATATGGGTTTTTGTGAAAAATTGAGTTTTTGATATAATTGCTATTGCGATGTTCCAGAAATCTTTAGTTTTATTGTGTTGTTTTAATCTGGTTAAACAATCTTCTGCTTCTCCAACATATAATAAGGGTTTACTTTCCTCATCTGAACCACCTATTAAGAAATAAACGCTTACATTCTTAAGTTCAGCTCGTTTATATGCAACATCAAGTTTTGCGCGGGGGATTAAGATGGCTTGAACTGTTCTACTTGTTATTTCAGCGATCTTTAAACTTCTTGGATTCCCATCAGGTAAAAATATCTGAATTGTTTTCCCTATTTCCATCTAATAACCTCCAAATAAAGAATTAACATATGGTTTATCGGAAAATTTGCTCCGTATATATAAACCTTATTGCTGGAAAATATGTTTATTGAATATGGAACAGTCACCCGCTGATTCCTTCCACCTAATTTACGAACTAAACCTACTGGAGGTTACGGCATAGTCATTATAGTATCAAGGATTTAATCGGTTAGATAGCTGTCCATATCCAGCGTCACGCCCTCATCAGCCACCGGAACAAATAATACTTCGCGCCCATGGCGCTGAATTAGTTTTCGGGCGCCAACGGGAGAATCTGCTTATTCCGCTGTTTGAATGATGAAAGTCGAACTGAAATCAGTTTTTAATTTGACTCAACTAAAATACTTGATTTTCAGTGAAATATGATATACCTTTGTTTGTCGGCAGAATAAGACTTGATTACGCCCAACGGCTTAGGTTTCTTCGGAGATCGAACCTGCGGGCGTATTTTTTATTCATTATTGTGCTGCACTAGATAATACTGTTCCGGAATTTTTACAAAGTTCAGGTGTTCCTTGAAAATAAGGAATTTTAAATCATTACGGCTTTTACCGGATAGTTTGTTAGGCCAGCATTCTATTTTGCGGCGAGTTACTTGATGCTTTTCATCAATGGTATTCAACATGGCGTGGACAATAACCCCATATAATAGTATTTTTTGTCTGTTTTTCCGATATTTCAGGTTTTCAAGCAAGGAAACAAGCGGATCAAACCAGCGTCTGAATTCTGCATCGGATAAGAAATTATCGGCAAATTCCGCGAAGGTCATAGAATAATATTTATCATTGATTTGTTCAATCAGCAATTCACCCATTCCGCGTTGCCAGGCACGTTTCACAATTCCATTTTTTCTGGTTTCTAATGCGTCGATGAAATCGAGTAATCTTGCACCATGCTTGTTAAGGGATAAATTAATATATAAACCCTCCAGACGTAAGATTTGGATACGCGCCCAGAGTTGGGTAAACAGGTAGATGGTGTCAAGATATGTAAACCAAGCCGATAATTCCAATTCTTCCGTACGCTTATTATCTTTGAAATCACCAAAATCCGACCTTGCCAGATAACTGATCTTACCCACTAAATCATTGGCGGCTTTTATAATCGGGTCCAGGTTTTTATTGATTAACTGGGTAGCAGACTTCCGATCCACTACTTTTTGGATATAGAAATATTCGAATAGTTTTACTAGCAGACCGCCGCTAAAAAGAGCGATAAGAATTTTCAGCCAGGTTGGTTCCGTTAGACTTCCCACTTAAATTAATACGGTTTAGTTATGGCAAACATAAACAATTAATTTTCCTCCGATTCAAGACTAGGTAAAATTATTCTCTATTAAATAGTCCGTGATCAGATTGCAATATAATCAATAAAATTACAAGGATTCAATCGGTTAGGTAGCAATCCATATCTAACGATACGCCCTCATCAGCCACCGGTACGAATAATACTTCGCGCCCATGGCGCTGAATTAGTTTTCGGGCGCCCGTGTCGCCGGTCAGGGCCAGTAGTTCAGAGGTTAAATTGCCGGCAAAAAAGGTGGGGTGGCCAATCTGATCGTGGAAAGCAGGTATCATAATAGGTGGTTTGGATCGTTCCAGTTCGGCCAGCAGATATTTGATCGTCGCCGTTTTTATGAACGGCTTATCGCCGTTGCAGAAACACCAGTAATCCGGCTCACTGGGATTATTCTTCAGGCCGGCTGTGACCGACGAAGCCAGTCCGCTGGCGTAATCGGGATTGTGAACAATTGTGATCCGGTCACCGAACCGTTGGGCGAGCAGGGGTTCGATCTTTTCCCGCTGATGGCCGGTGACGACGGTTATCCCCATTGTTGTCTCGATAAAATTTTCGACCGTGGTTTCGATCACTGTTTTATCGCCCAGGGACAGCAATAATTTGTTTGGCGGTCGGCGCTGAGAGAGTCCGGCGGCGGTGATGATTAATTGAATTTTTCTCATGTCACTCGGGTCAGAATGTCTTTTTGGACACTGCCGTACCAGGTGGGTTGGCCGGAAGCGGCAAAGATTGCCCGCGCCAAGGCGTCGGCTTGGCCGGGATGGGCGTCGGTTTTGTTGACGAAATAAGTACGGGGTAGGGAGGCAGGAATCTTGGACGAGTAGCCCTTTTGCGAGGTGACAACCTCGGCAATGAATTCCGGCGTCAGGACGAAATCGTCAGCGATACCCCAATGCGTCGCGAATAATTCCGGCCGGTGGATCAGACCATCGAATAAAGTAGTACCAACAACATCGGCGCCGATGATGATAATCACCTGATTGAAGAAATCTGGTACTACTGGGTCATATTCAGTATGTACTTTCAACGGAAGGTTACGGGCGCCGTCGCATTCCACAATCGTGATATCAGTCTTATTTTTAAATCGCTCCAGCTCGGCCACTTCGATGCCGTCCATTTTGTAAGCATTCAGGCGGGTACCCATCACGCAGAGGGGATTGTGGCGGGCGAACCAGGGGGATAAATCGTCATCGACGATTTCAGCTTTGCAAATAATTCTCGGTTCGCTGTGAAAAGCCGATTTGGTAATCGACGTCAGCAGAACGCGGTCATGTTTGCTGGCTAGCTCCCGGCCCAGCCGCTGCTGTAAACCGGTCTTGCCGCCCCCACCCAATAAAGCAATGCATGAATTCGGAGCTGGCTCATGATCGGGAATTGCCAGAATTGAAAAATCCATGAGCAAATTTACGGAAGAATTGGGATGTTTAATTCCTATTAACCTTGCGAAAGTTCCCATCTACATCTTCTGAATTACGATGGGCAGGTAAAACTTTCGCAAGGTTTTAATCTAGGTGAACAAATTAAGGTAGATTTTTTTTCCGCCAGCCGACGGGTTCGAAATGACATTGCCGTAAGGACAACTCGAGTGTTGTCCCTACCACACAAAACACAATTTTTACATTTCGCGGTATGAATTGTGGAATTGGAAACCGTTAAAACGGTTTGGTATTAATATTACCACCTAACCCACGGTTAAAACCGTGGGCTATTAACAAAAATATTGGATATGGATCAGCCCACAATTTTAATTGTGGGTATTAGAAACAGTTATGACTCCAACCTATTTATCGGTTTCCATATCCGACAGAAATATTGGTAAATTAGCCTGAATAAAAGACTGATTGAGATACCGTAAATTATGCCAAATCCTAATTTTAAAATCTCCGGAAATATTGTTGACCTGTTCAACAGGCGCACTTTCCCGGGGACGATTACAGTTGTTAACGGCCGCATCGCTTCGATTCGGGATACAGCGGAAGCAGATCCGCAATTCATTCTGCCTGGTCTCATAGATGCCCATATCCACATCGAAAGCTCCATGCTGGTACCAACCGAATTTGCCCGGTTGGCAGTCGCCCATGGCACCCTGGCCGCCGTTTGTGATCCCCATGAGATTGCCAATGTTCTGGGCCTGCCGGGAATTGAATTCATGTTGGAAAATGCTGGTCAATCACCCTTCAAATTTTACTTCGGAGCGTCATCCTGCGTTCCTGCGACCCCTTTTGAAACAGCCGGCGCACGGATCGATCTGGCCGACATTAAGGCTTTATTCAGCAAAAATAAGCTGAAATTCCTGAGTGAAATGATGAATGTGCCGGGGGTATTGAATAAAATACCAGAAGTCGCTGCCAAGCTAAAGCTGACCCGTGAGCTCGGGCTTCCCATCGATGGACATGCACCAGGATTGCGGGGGCCGGACGCGGAAAAATACATTGCCGCCGGAATTTCCACTGATCATGAATGTGTGACCCTGGCGGAAGCCCGGGAGAAGATCGCCAATGGGATGAAAATCCAGATTCGGGAAGGCTCCGCTGCCCGGAATTTCGACGAATTGCACCCGCTAATCGACGAGTATCCCGATCAATGCATGCTGTGCAGCGATGATAAACATCCCGATGATTTGGTTCGGGGACATATTAATCTGTTAGTCCGGCGGGGAATTGCCGCCGGGCTGGATATTTATAATTTACTTCGGGCTACTGCTGTGATTCCGGTCGAACATTATCAACTGGACCTGGGACTGTTGCGGGAAGGCGATCCGGCCGATTTTATTATTGTCGATGGATTAACCTCATTCAATGTTAAAGCTGCCTATTTGGCGGGACGTAAAGTGGCTGAGGAGGGCCAATCCCTGCTGTTATCAAAACCAATCGAAGTAATTAACAATTTCAATTGCCGGCCCAAATCAACTGCTGATTTTGCTGTAGAACCGGCTGAAGGATTATTGAAGACGATTGATATTATTCCCGGTCAGCTCGTGACAAAAAGCGGTCTGGTTGAACCATCTTTAAGTAATGGCAATGTTGTGGCAGATGAAACCCGGGATGTTTTGAAATTGACAGTTGTAAATCGTTACCGTGATACTTCCCCGGCGATTGGATTCGCGCGCGGGATGGGTATCAAGTCGGGAGCGCTGGCCTCATCGGTGGCCCATGATTCTCATAATATTGTTGCCGTGGGTACTACCGATGAATTGTTAGGCCGGGCGGTGAATCTGATAATTGAAAATCAGGGTGGGATTGCCGCTGCGACCGAAGATGACAATCTGGTATTACCATTGCCGGTGGCCGGAATAATGTCCGCCGGTGACGGACTGGAAACAGCTCGATTATACGAGCAACTGGATCGAAAGGCCAAGCAGCTGGGATCGAATCTGCCAGCCCCCTTCATGAGCCTGTCATTTTTAGCGTTGCTGGTCATCCCCGAGCTAAAACTCAGCGATCAGGGTCTCTTCGATGGGGTCAATTTTGAACTTACTTCCGTCTTTGGATGATATGTCCGAAAAATGGTAAATTTCCCGGCTTACTTTTAATAATCTATGTCTTTGAGCGCGCTAATATTCACCAAGTCAGTACCAATGGAATCAATGGAAAATCGTCATGTCTAAGTATCAATCCCAGATCGGCCGCTCGCTACCGCGGGTCGACGCCGCCGATAAGGTAGCCGGACGTACCCGTTATCTGACTGATATTTACTTAGATCGAATGGTCTATGCCTATCCCATTTATTCCACTATTTCTTTCGGGACAATCGTAGCTATTGATCCTGCACCAGCCGCAGCGGTTCCCGGGTTCATTACCACTTTGTTAGCCCTGGATATTCCCGGTGAAAATCAGGTCGGTGTAATTATCGATGATCAGCCGCTGTTGGCGGCGGAAACGGTTCGATTTAAAGGGGATGTAATCGGCGTAGCGGTCGCTGAGACCGAATCGGCCGCCCATCGTGCCGCCCAATTGGTGCAGGTGCAGTATGTTGAGGAGCAACCGTACCTGTCAATCGATGTCAGTAAAACAGCTCAATCAAAATACATTCATTCTTCCAATATCGCCTGCACCCATCGTGTAGATCGTGGTGATATTTCCCAGGGATTTGCCGCCGCCGATCGGATAATTGAAGCCGATCTGGTTACTCCGTACCAGGAGCATTATTATTTGGAGCCCCAGGGTTGTATAGTTGTGCCCGAGACTGATGGCCGCTACACAGTTTACGGTTCAATCCAATGTATCTATTATGTTCAGAAAGCGGTTGCTCGCGCCCTGGGAATTCCCTTCAGCAAAGTCACCGTAATTCAAACGCCGATTGGCGGTGCTTTCGGTGGTAAGGAAGATGTACCGTCGGAATTGTGTGCCCGTTCTGCCCTGGCAGCCCGGGTCGTTGGCCGACCGGTGAAAATGGTTTATCGCCGCCACGATGATGCTCAATTGACCAGCAAACGCCATCCGTTTCAAATGCATTATAAAATTGGTGTTACCAACGATGGACGACTGTTGGTCGCCGAGATAAATCTGGTGGAAAACGCCGGGGCCTATGCCACACTATCCAGTGTTGTATCCTACCGCGCGGCCATGCAGGCGATGGGTCCTTATGTGATTCCCAACATTAAAGTTTTATCTACAGCATATTATACCAACCTGCCGCCTGCCGGTGCTTTCCGGGGATTTGGGTCACCACAAGCCACGTTTGGTCACGAGCGGGTTATGGATCATATTGCCGATCAACTCGGCATCGATCCGGTAGAGTTGCGTTTGAAAAATGTTCTCCGTCCCGGGGATATGACTCTGACCGGTCACCAGCTTAAGGCCAGTGTAGGGATCGAGGCGACTATTAAACAGGCTGCCGATGCCGCAGATTGGGTGAACCGGCGTAGGAAAAATACCAGCAATGGGCGTTACCGTTTTGGAATCGGGATTGCTGCTTCCCATTACGGAAATTGTTTGGGAGCTGCCGGTTGGGCGATGGACGGGGCTGCGGCTAAAATTCAGATTCGCCGCGATGGTTCGGTTACACTGGCCTACGGCCTGTCTGAAATGGGACAGGGAGCCAATACCGTGATTACTCAGATGGCGGCGGAAGTACTGGGAATTGCACCGGAGCGAATCATCGTTCTGGATCCCAGCACGGATTTGGTGCCCGACAGCGGACCAGGCGTGGCCAGCCGGAATGTGGTCATGACCGGAAATGCCATTCGGAATGCCGCCAGTCAGATCGTACCTGTGTTAAAATCCGCGGCAGCTGAAATGCTTGAAACGGACCCGGACCGTATTGAACTTCGAAACGATTCTGCCGAAGATACGGACAGTGGCAATGCTGTCAATTTCAATGATTTGGCCAATCATCTATTCATCAGCAACCGTCCGATGGATTCGCTGGGATGGTGGCATGTGCCAGCGCTGAAATATGATCCGGAAACTGGGGTTGGGGAGGCTTATTTTACCTATTCCTACTCCACCCATATTGCTTTGGTCAAAGTGGACTCACTGACCGGGCTGGTACAGGTGGAGAAGATCTGGGCCGCCCATGATATTGGAAGAGCTATTAATCCGGCCGGATTGGAGGGGCAGGTGGAAGGTGGGGTCGCTCAGGGAATTGGCTGGGCTCTGACTGAGCATTTTCAAACGAAAAACGGATCGGTGATCACACCTAATCTATCAACCTATTTAGTTCCAACCACGGCTGACGTAAGTCAAGTGCAGACGATTCTGGTCGAAGATCCCGAACCACTGGGTCCCTGGGGGGCTAAAGGAATTGGTGAACCGGCTGTGATACCAACCGCTGCCGCAATTGCCAATGCAGTCAGTCAGGCTGTTGGAGCACCTATGGACAGCTTGCCAATGACGCCGGAAATTGTACTTAATGCCTTGGATTAAAGCTCAGGGATTGAACAGACATGCTGAATAAATATATCCTGTCCAATCTGCGGATTATCAGTCCGTTTGCCGCTAACCGGTTTATTGATCGCGGATATGTTGTTATTACCGGAGATAAAATATCAGCCGTTGGTACGGGAAATCCCCCTGATATAGCCGATTTTAAATTATATGACCTGCAAGGGAAAACGGTACTTCCAGGCATGATCAACGCCCACACGCATTTATATTCGACCCTGGCGCTTGGTATGCCCGCACCATCGGATCCTCCGATCAATTTCGTCGAAAAACTGGAACGGGTCTGGTGGCCCCTGGATCGGGCTCTGGATGCGGATTCGATCAATGCTTCTTTCTCGGCCGGACTGGTGGAATGTCTTTTATACGGAGTAACAACGGTAATTGACCATCATTCCAGTCCCAATTCCGCCTCCGGATCGCTTGAATCCCTGGCGCAGGCGGCCGAACAGTTGAATATGAATGTGGCGGCTGCTTTTGAGCTTTCCGATCGCAATGGTTCCCGACTCTTTCAGGCCGGCCTGGAAGAGAATCTTGATTTTTTACAGCGTTATTGTGATCATCCGGTAATCCGTCCGCTGATCGGTTTACACGCCTCGTTCACTTTATCGGACGAATCGCTGTCAACCATCCGCCAAACTTTGGGCGGTATCTCCGGCTGGGGAATCCATATCCATGTGGCTGAGGATAAAGCTGACCATGCGGATGCTGTCCGGCTTGGTTATCGTTCTGTAATTGACCGTTTGAATAAATTTGGTTTAATAAATGAACACAGTCTGATCATTCATGGTATTCATATGTTACCCGAAGATGTTGAGCTGCTGGAAGAGTTGGGTGCTTCATTGGTGCACAATCCCACCTCAAATGCGAATAACCGGGTGGGCGTTTTATCAACCGCTACCATCACAACCCTTTCCGCCGGACTGGGAACCGATGGGATGCAGGCCAATATGTTGAAGGAAGCCAAGGAAGGTACGCTGATCCGCAGCAATAGTCTGCCAGGTGGGGCGCCAAACGTGGATTATCTACAACTTTTATTTGAAAATAATGCCCGCATCGCCGGTAAAATATTTACTGATTCACTGGGCCAGATCCAACCTGGCGACCGGGCTGATCTAACGCTCTATGATTATAAATCCCGCACAGAGATTACAGAAGCGAATTATGGTGCACACCTGCTATTTGGATTTGAGCGACCTTCCGATGTAATCTGTGGTGGGATATTTCAAATTCGGGATAATAAATTAATAAATCTCGATGAGATGGAAATTAAATCCGCAGCAAGAATTCAGTCACGGAAACTGTGGCACAAAATGAATAGAACCTGATCATGAAAGAGTATCAGGTATGAAAAAAATGAAGTCAGAAAAACTGATAGAAACAATTAGTCAATAATTAAGGAGAATATGATGCGTACAAATTTAAAAGGACGCGATTTTTTAACTTTACTGGATTTTTCCAAAGAAGAGTTTAATTATATGCTGGATGTGGCTGCTGATCTGAAAAGGCGCTATGCCATGGGCGAATTACATGATCATTTAATGCGGGCTAAATCATTGTACATGATATTTTACAATCAATCCCTGCGGACTCGTAATTCTTTTGAATCGGGAATGACTCAAATGGGTGGTCATGCTCATTTTCTGGCTTCTGATACAATTTATACGCCA
>JABMQW010000182.1 GCA_013203115.1 Fidelibacterota bacterium | reverse complement strand
GCTGGAAAGGTATCCGGCGGGTGGAAGCATCCTGAATTCGTTCGACTCGAATCTGTTCTACATTCCGGCAAACGGAAGTCAGAACAGTGGGCAAATATTCCATCAGAAAGCCAGGATTTACGCCAGTACCGACACAGGCTACATTATTCTCTTTGCAAATCCGGTCAATATTCCTGGCAATTTCGGAATTTGTATTCCAGGGATGGGAAAGTTCTTCACAGGTTGAAACTATATTCAACCCATTTTCCGCTAATTCCATAATCTGGTATTCGATTTGGGCCAGGCTCGAAACGGTGGCGAGAACCGCCACTTCCGCATCCGCATTTGCTGCAGTCAGATTGCCGGACACGAGTATACCCAATGGTTCCAGATTACATAATTCTCCCAGATCGGAACCTACTTTATTAGGATCAATATCAACGGCGCCGACCAACTGTAGACCTTCCCGCTGCGATACATATCTAATAATTTTCTGACCCAGCGGTCCGAGACCAATTTGCATTACTTTTAACATGCCGCCCCCAAAAGTTTTTTGAGCTGCTGTGGCAAATGAGTATTATCCATGATTGCCTAACCTATCAGTATCCGAATATCTCCTCCAAACTTAAAAAGGTAACTTCGCCATATTCTACCAGGGCATCCAGGTCAATTTTTGTGGTATCCGCCAAAACCATGATGTTATACCGTTGCCCCTGAATGAACTCTTCAAAAAAGGCATTTACATCTGCCATTGTCATATCAGGTATCTGATTAAATAAATCCTTTCGGATATCATGGTCGATTCCCATACGCTGGGCCGACAGATAGCGGAACAGGATAGCTTCTTTGGTAATACGTTCTGGTTTAATGCGATTGATAATACCATCTTTGGAAGCGGTGAAAGCTTTTTCTGATTCGGGCATATCGGTCAATAAATCAAAAAAACCTTCCAGCGCCTCGGGCAGTTTATCAGCCTGGGTACCGATATAACCCGTAATATAATGGGATTTATCCGGTCTTGACGGTGTACCATAATAGGCATAAACAGCATAGGCCAGCGCCTTGGATTCCCGCAAAGTCTGGAAAACTACCGAAGACATATTCCCACCATAATACTCATTAAACAAAGCGCGAATGGTCACATTATCAGGATTGAACGGCACCGATTTCGACAGCAATGTGATTTCAGCTTGAACCATGTCATAATTAACGACAAACACTTTGGTCTGATCGTTATCCGCCTCTCCGAATACGACCGGCTCCGGAATAGCAAGGAAATCCGGCGGTATTTTATGGCCGCTATTCAGTTTATTTATTAGGGCAGTACTATCGTCGGGACCATAGTATAATACCAGGTGCTCATAGTCGGTAATCTGATGAAGAATTTCCACCAGTTCGGCCGGTGATAGAACCTGCAATTCACTTTCCGATAAGACATTAGTCGCTGAAGATTCGGGACCGTACTTGCCATAATTACTCATCGCCTGGCGTATACGACCTTTCGACAATTTATTATCCGAGCGTTGTTTTTGTATATCCTGGACCAGGTTTTCCAGTGCTTCCGGGTTAGGTTGAGCATCGGCCAGCAGATGTTCAAACAAGTTCAAGCCAGCATCGAAGTTCTCAACCAGACCATCCAACATCACCCACACCCTATCATTAGAGCTGAAGACATTAAAATCAATACCCAGTTTATAGAATTCCTCTTTAACCTGTTCAGGGCTGTAACGCGAGGTACCTAAATACTCAAGGTAACGCAAAGCAATTCCTAACCGGCGATCATGATCAGTTCCCATTTCTGCCAGATAGTAAAGGCTGAATAATCCATTTTCGGTATTCTGGCGATAATACACCGGAATATCATTATTAAGAACCAGCTGGTCAATATCCTCTTTAAAATCGAGGAAGACCGGATTCACATCGGGGACATCGAGCGCTAATACATCTGACATGAAAACGGATTGATCGGTGCGATTCAAATCCACCGGAGTGATTTCCGGTTTGGTTATCTTAGCCACTCCTTTATCCTCACCGGTGCGTTTGTAAACAACAACATAATTATCACTATAGTATTGGTTGGCAAATTCAACTATGTCAGCCTTAGTAATCTGCGCCAGACGATCCATTTCATTCACTACGCGCTCCCAAGGAGTATCAGTTGTGAAAGCGCTCATAAAAGTCATGGCTCGGGACCGATTGCTCTCTTGCCGGCGGATACGCCCCAGTTTCAGGTCAGTAATTACCGCTGCTGGTAACCAATCAGGAAATTCCCCCTGTTTAATCAAATTGATCTGTTCTAAAAGTAAATCCTTTACTTCTTCCAACGATTGGCCTTCCCGGGGTCGCGCTCCCAGTCCATGGTAAGAATAATCCGCCATTCTCTGTGGATAGGAATAGGCTCCGATTACCTTCTGGGCCTGGTTAAGATTCAGATCGATCAATCCGGCCGAGCTATTCATCAGGATCATGTCGGTCATGATCAACAGATCGGTTTCCTTGGAATTGATACCCGGAAAACGAAAAGCCAACTGGACACTTTCTGCTTCGGGACCCAGTACCTCAATAACCCGTGGTTCGCTGATCGGGTCTTCAACCGGTGGTACAAACTCCGGGATCGGTTTGGCCGGCATTTGCCCAAAGGTGGCATCGATCAATGGTATTATAACTTCCGGATCAAAATCACCCGACAAGCAGATAGCCATATTATTGGGCACATAATAGGTTTCGATATATTCAATTACTTTAAAAAGAGGGGGATTCTTCAAATGCTCTACGGTTCCCAGAATGGTGTGAGTACCATAAGGATGTTTTTGAAATAAACCGGCGTGCAGCGCATGATACACCTTAGTTCCATCGCTATCAAGGGAGCGGTTTTTCTCTTCATAGACGACTTCAAGTTCAGTATGGAAAAGCCGCATTACCGGATCGCTGAAGCGTTCGTAGGCAATTTTGAGCCAGCGCGTGAATTGATTGGTAGGAATATCATTGATGTAAACCGTTTGCTCGACTGATGTAAAGGCATTGGTCCCGGTGGCGCCAATGGCGCTGAGCATTTTGTCATATTCATTGGCAATGGCATAGGTAGAGGCAACCTGTGAAACACTATCGATCTGCTGGTAAATCGCTTTCCGCTCCAAAGAATCCGTAGTTTGACCATATATATCATACAGAGCAATAATTTTATCGATCTCAACTTTTTCCTTTTCCCAATTCAGAGTACCAAATTCATCGGTACCTTTAAATAACATATGCTCGAGGTAGTGCGCCATACCCGTGGCATCGTCAGGATCGGTCTTCCCACCGGCTTTAACTGCAATTGCTGTCTGAATGCGCGGCTCATCTTTGTAGACTGTTGTGTAAATTTTTAAACCATTATCCAAGGTATAAATGCGAGCTTTAAGCGGGTCACCTGGTACTTCCTGATAAGTATAATCCTTTTTAACAACAACAGCATTTTCTTGCTCGACTACTGGTGGGATACACCCAACAATTAATAAAAAGATGAAAATGAATATTAATATAACGATGAACGAACGTTTGAAAATATTTCTATTTACCATGTTATCTCCCGGTATCAGTGATTTCCCCGATCGATATCTGGTTGCCTTAGTCAACATGTCAGATTCGATAGCGATTAATAAAGTCGGATGAATCTAAGAAAAATAGCGTACAATACGAAGGGAAAAGCTTTTACTCCTTAAGCGAAAACGATAATAATTACTTAGCAACAACACTTATTTTTGTCTGATCTTCAAATAGAAAATATTACCGGTTGGCCGATTGGGTCTAACGCCAACTTCAGCATTATGGGCTTCAGCAATTCTTTTTACAATCGCCAAGCCCAGACCGCGGCCATGACCGTGTTCCAACTGATATTTTCTTGTGAAAATACGTTTGTAATCGCGTTTTGGTACCGTTTTGCCAAAGTCGGCTACTTCTGCAATTAAGTAATCTCGATTCTGTTTAATATTAACAATAATTTTTTTACCAGTGCCCGCATATTTAATAGCATTGCTGATGTAATTCCTGAACACTTCCGATATTATTGGATTTGCAGTGATTGTAAGCGGTTTAACACAGTTGATCTCCAGATCTATATTCAATTCATCCAAAGGGGTGGAAAACTCGCCCACCACAATTTCAATTAACTCGGTTAAATCCAGCTCCTTCTTGTCAATTTCGTCGCCGATACCTACCTTTGATAAAATCGCTGCGTTATCAATCACTTTAAGCAAATTATTACTACTTGTATAAAGGTACTTCAAGATATCATTGTCAGGATCCTCTTCAACAGCAATTTCGGCAAATCCCCTTATTATTCCAGCCGGATTCTTAAGATCATGTGAAATTACATCCAATAACAACTCTTTCAGGGAATTGGCTTTCCCCAATTCTTCCGATAATAAGCGATGTTTTTCTTCAGATCTTCTGATTATTTCTTCCGCTTGTTTATGGATGATAACAGCAGCAATTTGTCCGGATACATATTCCAACACCAGTAAATCTTTTTCGGAGTAAACATTATGAGCAGAATAGCTCTGGACTGCCAGCACGCCAATAATCCTGTTTTTTATCTTTAGGGGTGTCCCGAGATATAATTCGGCCGGTGTTCCAATAAGTTCGATTTCTTCATCTTCAACCAGTTTAAAAAATTCTTTCTTGGGTAGGAATAGAGACTTCCCGGTATGAATTATATATTCAGTCAGCCCCCTACCAAGTGGTTTTGGTTTAGGGTAAATATCAACCTCATCTTTACAAAAAGGGAACGAAAGCAATTGTTTTTCCTGGTCATATAAAGCAATATAAAAATTGCCAACATTAATTATTTTACCCAATAATTGGTGGATTGTCCGGTACAATTCATCCATAGCGCTAACCGTTGATGCAGCTTCGGCAATTTGGAATATTACGCGTTGCAGAACTTCATTGTGTTTTCGATCAGTAATATCGTCAAAAACAGCAACAATTTCCTCTGATGGTAATTTATAAACATAATTCGCAAACCATAAAGAAATCCGTTCGTCTTTATATAAACTGGTAGGATAGTGTTCAGGTTTACCCGTGCGCCATACTCTTTTGAACACTTCCAGGAGTCCGAATTCCTTTATCCCCGAGAATACTGTGGTAACTTTTTTACCAATTACATCCTTACTTTTTATCTGAGTGAGATGTTCCGCAGCAGCATTTAACCTCTTAAATACAAAGTCCCGCCCTTCATCGACAGATTGATAAACTGCGACACCACTACGCATATTTTGAAATAATTCCCGGAATTCATTTTCACTAACACGGAGAGCCTTTTCAGCAAATTTATACTTAGTGATATTGCGTAGAAGAATTAAATGACCAGACATCAGATTGCGTCTATTAAATATCGAGGAGATTAATAAATCATAGAATAACACCAAATTATTTTTAACCAGTTGGATTTCGGTCTGTGTATCTTTACCATCCTGCAGACAATCAAGTAATTCCTTCCAATTAGTCAAAACCTCAGCGGCCTTTTGGCCAAGTGCCTTATTAGCTGGCACTCCAATTATGGTTTCCATCGCTGGATTAAGATCGACAATTCGGCCTTGAGTATCGACTACCATAACACCATCGACCATAGTTTCTACCAGTTTATGTCGTGCTACCGGAATCAGGTCCAACAATCGGTATTTATAGACTCCCCAGATAAGGATTAATCCGGAAATTCCGAAAGCTAACGGAGTCCAATCCAAACCCGGGATCGGATTCAGGTTAAATACATACATTACATTTCCGATAAAAGGCAAAATAGCCCCGCTAATTAATAATATAATCCTATTTTTGTAGATTGACGGTAAACGCAGAATCGCTTTCAAAAGGATAATTAAACCAATAGCCAATAATAAATAGGCATAAGAAGTATATATCCAGAACCAGAATCCATGAGCATAGACGGCAATGTTATTGTTGGGATTAATTGATATATTGGTATAATACCAGTGATGCCAGTTATTAGTCGCTACGATTAAAATTGTCAGAAAAGGGATAATTAAAATCAATACGATATTACGTCTTGTCAGGTGCCGCCGGTACTGACCATAAACAAGTGCCAGAAAAAAATATGATACCACCGCGCCGGTAATTCCCAGATAGGATAACTGGGACCAAAATAGTTTTAAAGGAATTGTAGTGGCAGCCGCTTCAATAGCAGCCATAAAAGCCCATTCGGCTACCGCCAGTTCCAGTAGTATTAAATATCGTGCTGAAAGGGTTTTTTTTCTATGCAAGGCAACCGAGGCAACAAATAATCCGATTGCCGCCGCTAAAAAGAATATCCAGCTTAGAAATGTAAATTGGTAATTCAAAATCCTTCGTCCCTTGCGTTGAAAAGCAATTCAGTTACGTTAAATCTACTCAATGTAATCAATCACATCAAATCAACTACGCAGCACCATATAGCTAAGATAAAAGTAAATTAAATGACATTACATTCGATGGCGTTGGACACGAAAAAAGCCCGTACAATAAAAGAGCCCCGGTGGGGTAACCGAGGCTCTGAGGAGGGTGTATTATATAAGACAAACTTTCAAAATATTTTTCAAAGAGACATTCAAATCGAATTTGAATTTTGCGACATCAATCTTGGTTTCCTGCCAAACATCGTGATTTCCAGCCACAATCAGCTTTTGAATATAACTCTGCGTAAGGGCATCTGTACAGACATTATCGTACCAACGTATATCTATTTTTGCACTATCGGTAATTAAAGAGCCTAGTAAGGCCGACAGGAAAGTCTGGCGATTCTCGGTATCGGTATTAATTTTACAGAAACCGGCGCCAATCAGACCCTGAATCTGCTCCCAGTCCGTGCCTACAAAATCCAGCCATTTCTGGCGAACACCGGACGGATCGGACATTTTATCGAGCTGGGTAACAGCATAGTTCACAACATTCGGATATAAAGTGGAAGCTCCATGGGCAACAAAAATGATCTCATCATTAATAACATTGGCGATCTTCAGCAATTCGTGAGCCAAAGTGATGTTCAACTTAACTTTGGTACCCGGCTTGCCTTTGTTGGGGCCATGCATCGTTCCAATGGTAGGAGCCAGCATTAGCACACCGGTCTCCCGTAAGAACCGATCCAGATCATCCGGATTAGTATAGGTGGAAAATTCGGATTTGGTATCCTCATCCTCTTCACCGGCCAGGACGCCCAGCTCACCTTCGACTGAAATCCCCAACGGATGAGCCATATCAACCACTTCCCTGGTTAATTCAATATTTTTAGATAGTGGCATGGCGGTCTTGGTGACCTTATCAGTGGAATTATCAGCCATGACACTAGTCAGCATCTGGACCGAGGCCTGGACCACTTTCCGGCCCCCTTCGCTGGTATAGTCGCCATGATCCAGATGGGTAGCTATTTTAACGGTAGCTTTCTTAGCTTTTTTCTCAACGTAGGCCGTGGCTACTTCCAGTCCAAATACCGGGTCGCCACCACCAAAATGTTTTAAGGCGGAATTGGAAAAAGCCAATAAGCCGGAAGAGCCTAGCAATTCAAAAGCAGTAAAAGCAGCATTGATACCTTGAAAGGTGGTCACATTGAACGCCGGCAAAGCATAACGTTCACCTTTGGAATTGCCTTTTTCACCATTTTTAGCTTTTAAAGTCAGCGAATGTGCGGTAGTCATATTATCCGGAAAACGCCGTGCTAGATTTAATTTCGGTGGTATCTTGGTCATCAGTTATTTCTCCTGTTAAATTTTTAGTTTATATTATCATGAAAGTTTTTTGCCTTTAGGCTGACCGATCTGATTCAGCAGTTCAACAAACCAGTCCGTTTCAATATCAAAGGGTTTTCCACCAACAATGCGCTGAAAATCAATCAAACTTAATTCGCCATCTTTTTCCATATCCAGTCCCGCAAGACCACTTGTACCGTCTAAAGCAGCTTTCGCAGCTAGGGTGGCAGATCGCTTTATTAGTTCTAAATCCGGTGTGTTTGGCGCGGCTGATCGGGCAAAATAACCACTCTTTTGTACCAGTGTTTTATCGGCACCCAGCATATCGGCATATTGTTTGGCAAACCATTTTCCAGGGTTGATAAAATCCAGTTTGACATGACCGAATGCATCCAGTGCCACTGTTTCACCCTGTGACTCCAGTTCTTTAACGATACTATCAATTCCAGCGCCTTCACTTAAGAAAATATTTACTCCATCTTTTTTATCCATCCGCTGCCGTAAGCGAATTACTTCGGTGGCTATGTCAATCTCCATTTCCGGCACATAAACTGCGTCAATATCCCAGCGGGTCCGATCGACCAGTATACCAGGCAGAAATAGTTTAGTATCCAGTATGGCCCGGTAATCCCGCGCGGTAGCAGCAGCCAGCCAGCCACAGTTACGACCCATTACCTCATGAATAATCAACTGGCGCGTACTGGTGGTATTTTCATTGGCGACATTATTAAAAAATAATGCGCCCTGTTCCGCGGCGGTCCAGGCACCCAGTGTCTGGGTCAGTGGATAGACGTCATTGTCAACCGTTTTTGGCAGACCTACGACTGTCAGGTCATAATCATTATCGGCCAGGTATTTTGCCAGTTCGGCGGCCATAATATTAGTATCGTCACCACCAATTGTATGTAAAATATCAACGCCGTCCTTGATCAATTGATTGGCAGCTACTTGTAAAGGATTTTCACCTTCCCGGACCAATCCACGTTTAACACAATCTTTTATATTAGTCAATTTCACACGACTGTTTCCAATCGGGCTGCCACCGTATTTTAGAAGAATTTCCGCCTGATCCTTTACATGCTGTGCAAAGGTTATACTGTTTCCGAGCAACAAGCCCTGATACCCGTTCAGGTAGCCAATCAATTCCGCGCGGGGGGCCAATTCATTATATTTTTGAATTAAAGCGCCGATTGCTGCAGATAAGCAGGGTGCAATCCCGCCGGCAGTTAAAAAAGTGATTTTCATATTAATTCCATAGCTGAATTTTCATCTGAATACAAGTTAGTAAATTTAGCACGATTATTTAACCAAGAACAGATTTCATCGGTTGATCAGAATTCATTAAAAAGTAATTTACACGTGTCTTACAAGCACTGATCTGCGTATTTTTAGAAATGGTGAAATTAAAATGACAGCACAATTATGGGCACCTGATCCCGACGACGCCACAAATTCACAAATTGAACAGTTCCGTCGGTATATAAATAAATCCTTCAACCTTAATTGTACTGATTATGCCCAATTACACGACTGGTCCGTTAATCATCATACCGAATTCTGGTCGACCTGGTGGGAGTACAGTCAAATAATATATAGTACAAACTATACCAGTGTCATCGATGATCCGGTTAAAATGCCCGGGGCGATCTGGTTTCAAGGTGCCCGGCTGAATTTTGCGGAGAACCTGTTACTTTATCATGATGAACGCACTGCAATCGTTTTCCAGGGTGAAGGCCGCAAGCCACATACAATTTCATATCAGCAATTATACCAGCGGGTAGCCAAACTGGCTACTGCCATGCGCTTAGCTGGAGTACTGCCAGGTGATAGAATTGCTGGTTTTGTACCCAACATGCCCGTTGCCGTAATCGCCATGCTGGCCAGTGCTTCCATTGGCGCAATCTGGAGTTCCTGTTCACCGGATTTTGGCACCAAGGGCGCCCTCGATCGTTTTAAGCAGATTGAGCCTAAAATTTTATTCGCCGTTGATGGATATTTCTACAATGGTAAAAAATTCAATTTCCTTGAAAAAATCCGGGAAATTATCAAAGAATTACCCAGCGTGGAAAAAGTAGTGATTAATCCATATCTAAGCCATAGTCCGGATTTAACGGCAATTCTCAATAGTATTAATTATTCCGATTTTGTTACCATAGGAAAAATTCCCGAATTGGTTTTTGAACAACTGCCTTTCGATCACCCTTTGTATATAATGTATTCCTCCGGGACCACCGGGCTGCCCAAGTCTATTGTCCACAGTGCTGGTGGGACATTGATTCAACATCTAAAAGAGCTCCGTCTCCACACCGATTTAAGGCGTAATGATACAATCTTTTATTATACAACTTGTGGTTGGATGATGTGGAACTGGCTGGTTTCAGCGCTGGCGGTAGGAGCGACAATCGTACTATATGATGGTTCCCCCTTCTACCCTGATGGAAATGCCCTATGGCAAATGGCTGATGAGCTGGACATTACCGTTTTCGGAACCAGCGCCAAATATTTGGCGAGCTGTGAAACTGCCGGTCTTGAACCCGGAAAATTATTCAAATTGGATCAACTGCGGGCGATTCTTTCCACCGGTTCACCCCTGTCCAATGAAAGTTTTGATTATGTTTACCGTTCAATTAAAGATGATATCATGCTCAGTTCGATTGCCGGCGGCACCGATATTATTTCCTGTTTCGTGCTTGGTAATCCAACTCTGCCAGTCCACCGGGGCGAAATCCAGTGCCGGGGACTGGGAATGGATGTGGCCGCTTTCGATGATTCCGGACAACCGGTGATTGGCCTGCGCGGTGAGTTGGTTTGCCGCAAGCCGTTCCCTTCAATGCCGATTAATTTCTGGAATGATCACGACGGTTCAAAATATCACAATGCTTATTTTAATTCCTTTCCCGGAATCTGGCATCATGGTGATTACATTATTATAAGTGAGCGAGGCGGTGTAATGATGCTGGGTCGCAGTGATGCCACCCTGAACCCAGGAGGGGTACGCATCGGCACTTCGGAAATCTACCGGGTAGTTGAGCAAATCCCCGGAATAAACGACAGTCTGGTTGTGGGGCAGAAATGGCAGGGTGATGAGCGGGTTATCCTATTTGTCAAGCTGGAAGGGAGCCTAACGCTCGATGATAAATTAATTGCCGTCCTAAAACAGACTATCAGAGCTGATTGCTCACCACGGCATGTACCGGCCAAGATTTTAACAGTCGCTGATATTCCCTATACGATTAATGGGAAAAAAGTGGAAATTGCAGTTAAGAATATCATTGCCGGACAGGCTGTGACCAACCGTGATGCCCTCGCTAACCCGGAAGCGTTGGAGTTGTACCGGGATTTACCGGAATTGACGGTCTAAAATGCAATAGAGACGCGACAAGTCGCGTCTCTATCAATACAATGGAAACCATCCCTGAGAGGAACGGAAACCTTATATTTACATATTCTTGAATATGTCGATCAAATCCACTATCCGGTTGGAGTAACCCCATTCGTTGTCGTACCAGTTAACCGTCTTAACCATATTGCCACCGACCACCTTAGTGTAGGGGGCATCATAAATCGAGGAATGGGGGTTACCGATAATATCACTGGATACCACCGGAAGGGTCGAGTATTCCAATACGCCTTTCATTCCTTTGGAAGTAGAGGCTTCTAATACAACTTCATTGATCTGATCAATGGTAACATCCATGTTGAGGATCATGATTGCATCCACTACCGATCCATCGGCCACCGGAACGCGCATGGCAATTCCATCCAATTTGCCTGCCAAAGCAGGCAGTACTTTACCAACAGCACGGGCAGCGCCAGTGGTGGTGGGGATCACATTTTCAGCGGCAGCCCGGCTGCGGCGCCAGTCGGTGTGCGGCACATCTGCCAGTCGCTGATCATTGGTGTAGGCATGGACGGTATTGATTACACCATATTCTATTCCAAAAGCATCGTTTAATACTTTAACCATTGGCGCCAGACAATTGGTCGTGCAACTGGCATTAGATACGATTCTGTGCTCAGGTTTTAATCCATCGTCATTCACCCCGATGACTAATGTATAATCGATTTCACCCTTGGCAGGTACGGTCAATATTATACGTTTGGCGCCCGCATCAAGGTGGGGCGTGAGTTTTTCACGGGTACGGAAGATTCCAGTAGCTTCCACCACCACATCAACGTCCAATTCCTTCCAGGGTAATTCCGCCGGATCGTATACTGCCAGCATTTTGACTTTCTGGTGAGTGGTCATCATCATATCACCATCGGTGGTGACGGTATCATTGAAACGCTTCATAACCGTATCGTATTTCAGCAGATAGGCCAGGATGTCATTCTTGGCAATATCATTAATTGCGACAATTTCCATATCTTTGCGGGCATTCAGAATCCGAAATACCGAACGACCGATTCGTCCAAATCCATTGATTGCAATTCTCATGATTGCACCTCCAGACGATTATAGGCATCAATGGTTTCCAGAATACGCTTGGAATAACCCCAACCGTTATCAAACCAACTTACCGTTTTTACCAGTTTATCATTAATCACCATGCTCGCTTTAGCATCATGGATCAGTGTCTCCGGGCGGCCCAGCACGTCACTGGATACGATCGGGTCGTCGGTGTAGCCGATGATCCCTGATAATCCACCTTCCGCCGCCTGTTTTACGGTACTATTCAATTCATCAACCGTTGGTACCTTTTCCAGTTCGGCGGTCAAATCAATGCAGGAACCATCCGAGACCGGTACATTGAAAGCGATTCCGTCCAGTTTACCCTTAAACTGCGGTATGATCTGTTCCACAATACCCGGTGCCCAAGTTCGATTGGGAATGATATTTTCCACGGCCGAGCGGCTGCGGCGCAGATCCGAACGAGCCGTGTCAGCCAGGGGTTGATCGGATGTATAAGCATGAACGGTAGTCATCATCGCCCGTTTTACACCATATTTCTCATCGAGAATTTTCAGCATCAAAGCCAATACATGGACCGTAGATGATGTGCAGGTAATCAAACGATCAGCAGCGGAGATATCCTGCTCATTGACTCCGATAACAACGACCCGATCGACTTCATCGACTGGTGGAACAGTAACAATAACCCGTTTGGCGCCCGCATCCAAATATTTCTGCAAATCAGCTTTCTCCCTGAATTTACCAGTGGCGTCGATAACTACATCAACATCGAAAACGTCCCAGGGAATATCACCGGGGCGGCCACCCATCAGAATCCGGGATTTCTGGTTGCCCAGAATTAAGTGATTATCTTCCAATACCGCCTCTTCATGCATAGGTCCATGCACTGAATCGCGCATCAGTAAATAATGTAATGCTTCAGGTTTACCAATATCACTAATCGCCACAAACTGATAATTAGGATTATTGTAGCCAATCCGGTACAGATTGCGGCCGATCCGACCAAAACCCACAAGTCCGATTTTAATTGGTTTACTCATATTCTACCTGCCATTTCGTTTATTAGAATAGTAAAACTACTGTCCATTTAAGCCAGTAAATTTATATATGATTTCAATCTGTCAGAAGTGAATTAGTAACTC
>JABMQW010000181.1 GCA_013203115.1 Fidelibacterota bacterium | reverse complement strand
TCCCCTTCAATTAGATAGAGATTTTTATAATAGGTTTTATGCTTTTTGCTCATTGTTTCCACTACGAAAGCGACCCGGCTATCCACTGGGGATACCTGGGGATCTATTACCAGTTTAAAGCGATATAAATCTTCAATTTTTACAGATCTGTCAGTCATTTTTAGGTTCCTTCCGATTCGAATTGAAAACTGTTTTTATTAATTCCTTTTAGAGAATTTTATACTATTCATTACTCAATTGTAATTCGTGCAGAGGAATATTTTATTGGGGCAAGGCCCACAATATTTCACATTGTTTTCTAAATATATCCTGGACCGGTTTCCATCCGCGTCTGCTATTAAGCTTATGCCCAATGATCTGTTTATGATCGTAATTCAATTTACCCATGAAATACCATTGACCTGGGATCAATGGCTCAGCAGGGTGATAAACAGCGATGGGATCAGGACCATTTAATCCACTTCGCGGTCCCATCATTGAAATCGTATTAACAACACCATCATTTTCAAACCAGGTGGAGTCAGTAGCCGTACCATCGCTCCAATAAGCGATTCGATATCCCATCAGGCGGGCATTAGCAAAATAGGTCAGACTCATCCCGGGATCCGGAATATGTCGACCGGAACGTGGATCCAATCTGGTGCTGGTAGTGGCATATGAAAAATAATAAACATCCGGGTCGGCTACCAGACCGGTGTTTAATTCCCTGGCACCTTCCAAACTTACGTCCCAAGCACTGATATTTTTAGTGCCCCAGGCAGAATGGTTGCGCATTCGTTCCAAATAATCCAACCACCGTTCTCCTTTTTCACGTTTGAAATTCCATTGTTGAAGATCGAAATCATAAAAATTGGTGCCGGTCACAGCCGCTACGGCAATAATATCCTGCAGCGAGGGGATACTTGTCGTTATCAGATTGATCAAAGTAGAACCGTCGTGCGGCGTAGAAAAAGTCGTGATTGATTTTATCCATCCCAGATTTGATTGCCCTAATAGATAGCTTTCCTCCGGAACGGAATAACCCGAGTCTAAGTAAAAGTCATTAGCCAATAAAAATTGCAACATACGTGCCGTCTGCCCACCCATACTGTGACCAATAATGTGCACCGGGTGATTACTATCCCACTCCAGATACAGCCCTGGATAGACTTTTGCCTCCGGTTTTTGAACAATCCCATAGCGATCCGCATGGGTTTTACCATAATCGATCTGACCACCTTTTATCGAATAATAAAGCTCAACCGCCCGGTCCCAATTGGACGAAACCGGCCCAACGGAAGCTTCATAGACCGTATAGCCTAATGAATCAAGGTACCCTACCAGATCATTATCTCCCCCCCAGTAATGATAGCCGCCCATTTCGTCGGAACCCCAACCCAGAAATCCATGAACGAAAATAATAGGATAATCATTCTCGGCTTGTAAGCTATTGAAGGACAGTATAATACCAATCAGGATTAAAAACATACAGTAACATAATTTCCCGCGCTTATTAAGCATGCTAAAAGTTACACCTGTTTCTATGTGGCCTGAAATCAAGAAAATGGTTAATGCATTCTACTACCTGTCGCACCGCTATCCGGTGGTCAAATAAACAGCCGTTAATAGACCTCCAAATAGCGTTCCAGTTCCCATTGACTAACGTTAATTGAATATTCTTTCCATTCTGCCATTTTAGCCGTTGTGAAACTTGTCAACGCTATCTCTCCCAGCGCTTCACAAATTACTTGGTCTTCATTTAATACTGTCAGAGCCTCGCGTAAACTAACCGGTAAGGTAGTTACTTTCTTAAGCTGTAAATTGGCTTCGGTCAATTCATAGATGTTTTCCTCCATGGGCGGCGGCGGTTCAATTTTATTTTCAATCCCATCCAGCCCGGCAGCTAACATCACAGCAAAAGACAAATATGGATTTGATGTTGGATCACCGGAACGTAACTCGCAACGTGTAGAATTTTCACGTCCCGGCGTATACCGTGGTATTCGGATCAAAGCCGAGCGATTGGTATTAGCCCAAGACACATAAACCGGCGCTTCATAACCGGGCACAAGACGCTTATAGGAGTTTACGATGGGATTTAGCACAGCTGTAATCGCACGGGCATGTTTCAATTGACCCCCAATATAATGCCGGGCTAATTCTGATAGATGATATCGGCCATCTTTACTGTAAAAAAGATTTTTTCCGGCCTTAAAGAAACTCTGATGGACGTGCATACCCGACCCGTTGATCCCTGCTATCGGTTTGGGCATAAAGGTAGCATGTAAATCATGGCTATGGGCGATTGATTTAACGGCGTATTTAAACGAGATAACATTATCGGCTACCGTTAAAGCATCGCCATACCGAAAATCTATTTCGTGCTGCCCGTCAGCTACTTCGTGGTGGAGCGCCTCAACATCAATCCCAAAACCCTGGAGGGCGGTTGTCATCACCTGACGAATTTCAGAAGCCAGATCAGTGGACTGGTCAAAATATCCACCGCGATCATGCGGTAAAGGATTAATTGCGCCATTTTCCTTACGAAAAAGAAAAAACTCCAGCTCGGGTCCTACATTGAATTCATAACCAAGGGCTTTTACTTTAGCCAATTGCGTTTTCAATACCGTGCGGGGTGAACCCGCGTACATACTGCCATCAGGCATGTATACATCACAAATCAGGCGGGCGGTAACATTGTTGGTACCATTGGTCCAAGGAATTACTGCAAAAGTACTTAACTCAGGTTTCAGGTACATGTCGCTCTCGAAAATACGTGTAAAACCATCGATGGAAGAACCGTCGAACCAGACATTGTTTTTCAGGGCTTCCTCCAGTTTCGAAACAGGTATAGTAAGTGCTTTCACAATACCCAGCAGATCAGAGAACTGCATATCAATAAACTTTATATTTTCCTGCTCGGCAATCTCAAGTACTTTTTTCTTATTCATATTTAGCTCCATTAGATTCACTAGTGATTGTATCAATTGGATACTTCCGATTATTAATTCACTTTGTTTTTAAAAACCTTTTTACCATTATTAGATAAATTGACTCAGTCCAAGATAAAAAACAAAATTCCGCTATTATTCTTCCAACGAGGACTGTAAATCGAGTTTTACACCTTCCTTATAAGTTGACAGTACTACCATGGTCTGCGTACGGGCTACACCTGGCCATAACTGAATATCACGTAAAAGCTTTTCCAGAACAGTGGAGTTTTTCACCCGCACTTTAAGCAAATGGGAACCACCACCAGTGACCGAATGACATTCCAGCACAGCCGCTGATTCTTTAGCACAACTAACGACTTCCTCGTAATGATCCGATGAAGAACTGACCACCGTGATATAAGCCGTTAAATCAAACCCCAGCTTCTTGTGATCCAAAATTGTTGTAAAATGGCGGATATAGCCGGCATCAACCAGCTTCTTAATCCGTTCACTTACGGCCGGAATTGACAAACCGACAATAGTTGCAATTTCACTGGTTGTTGAACGGGAATTATCCTGCAACAAAGCCATAATCTGGTGATTTTTATTATTGATCATAGCTTAAAATATTTAAGATTTTAAGTTACATGCAATAAATAATTAAGGTATCTAACCTAAATAGCTTTATATTATAATTAATATGCTTAAAACAATCAATTACTCTATCGACTT
Organism: Fidelibacterota bacterium; assembly: GCA_013203115.1. Lineage (GTDB taxonomy): Bacteria > Fidelibacterota > Marinisomatia > Marinisomatales > TCS56 > JABMQW01. The sequence continues at coordinate 20,498 of JABMQW010000181.1, read as the reverse complement.
AGCACTCGCAATATATCCAACGCCACCTGCTTACTGGAGATACCCACTTCCATAGAGGGTCCCACGCAAGAGGGACAACCTCCATCGCATGAACAGGCCTCGATCAGCTTCTTGGTCTGTTCCAGTAATATTTCGTGCAGGTCAAACAATTGCTGACTGAAACCAACCCCACCTTGATAATTATCATAGATAAAAATTGTAGGTTGAAAATCCGGTGAAAACTGCAGATCGACTTTACGGTCACCAAGTTCGCCTTCAGTGGAGGAATAAACTCCCCGCTGGCCATATACATTGCGGATATACCATTCGGCGGATTTATCACCAACACTACGCTGGATATCCATGACCGTACACATGAGGTTGAGGGCCGCCACGGCCTGGAGGGCGTTAGCCATTCCCAGAATACCATCGATGCAATCGGCCGGCGAATAAGGCAGATCATCCAGTATCCGCTGGGGAATCGTAAACCAGTAAGCTGAGGTATGCATTTCCAAATCCGGTAGATTGATATCACCGTAGCCTACATTTTCCATGGTATAAAATTTAATCTTTTTAAAACCAACCGCCCGGCTGATAACTTGAACCTCGCCGAGGGAAATATCGATCCGGTTAGTGCGACGGCTCTCAAATTCATCCAAAATTTTCACATTGGTATAACTGATGGCATCGGTATAATAATCAGAATCTGTCGCCCTGACGATTGCTTTTCGTCCATCCCAGTCCAGTTCATCAACGATAAACTGCTCACCGGCCACCATGTAAATCGCAGCGGGATAGATAACCAGGGGCGCATTTCCATAATCCACCTCGGCAATAATTTTGTTTTCGGAATCTTTTTTCACCACCACAAAATTACCTTTTTCCACGCGTCGCAGGGATACATTCACGGCAGGATAAACTTCACTGGACCAGTGCCACTGCTGACCATCAAAATGGAGTACCCCGCCATCTTTCAGATAATCGAGGACCTGAGCCGTATCAGCTGCTTTTTGAGTACCAAAGGTTTCATCCCGGCGGAATGGTAATTCAAAAGCGGCACATTTTATATGGTCAACCATGATGGTCAGGTTATCGGGGTTAATTCGCGCTCGTTCGGGACTTCTACCGAAAAAATATTCAGTATGATTAATCAGAAACTGATCTACCGGTGTGGAACGGCTAACCAAGATAATTATCGCCGTTTTTCCGCGCCGGCCAGCCCGGCCCGCCTGCTGCCAAGTTGAAGCAATCGTACCCGGGTATCCCGCTAACACCACCGCTTCAAGACTGCCAATATCAATCCCCAACTCCAGAGCATTAGTAGCCACTACACCGCGGATGGTTCCAGCCCGAAGCCCACGCTCGATTGCACGTCGCCGGTTAGGCAGGTAACCACCCCGGTAACCCACTACCGAATCCGGTTTTGCCAATTGTTCCCGGTTACTAACAAACTGGTCGCGCAAGTATTTTGTAAGTATTTCAACATTCAAACGGCTTAAAGCAAAAACAATCGTGGATACATTCTGTCGGAGTAGTTCCCCGGCCAATTCCTTTGTTTGCTTAATATAACTGGCTCTGATACCCAACTCTTTATTAACCACCGGGGGATTATAAAATAAAAAATACTTGTCACTGGCCGGCGCACCATTCTTATCGATCAGCACCATCGGTAATTCGGTCAATGCCTCCGCGTGTTCCTTGGGATTGCCAATAGTGGCACTACAGCAGATAAATTGTGGCGATGTTCCATAAAACTTACAGATCCGCTGCAGGCGCCGGAGCACATTATTGACATGACTGCCAAACACGCCCCGGTAGGTGTGAATCTCATCAATAACGATGTATTTCAAATTGCGAAAAAGCTGTACCCATTTGGTATGGTGCGGCAGGATTCCCTGATGCAGCATATCTGGGTTGGTGACAACAATATGGCCTTGCTTGCGAATTTTCTGGCGAGCATCCTGAGGTGTGTCACCATCGAAAGTAAAGACCTTAATTGATTCCCCAATCGTGGTAACAACTTCATGTAATTCGGCCACCTGATCCTGGCTCAGAGCCTTAGTGGGAAACAGATACAGTGCTTTCGCAGCCGGATCATCCAGAATCATCTGCAGGATCGGCAGGTTATAACTCAGGGTTTTACCACTGGCTGTGGGCGTTACTACCACCACGTTTTTCCCCGCTTGCAGGTTGCTCCAGGCGGCCGCTTGATGTGAGTAAAGCCGGGTTATGCCCCGCTGCCCGTAAGCTGCCTTCAAGCGCTCATCAACACTAACCGGAAAATCAGAATAATCGGCCGGCCGGCCGGAGATATGCCGCACGTAGGTTACATTAGGACCCAGAACGGGGTGTACTTTAAGAAGTTTTATTAAATCAGGTAATGGTTCCTGAGGACACATCATAGATTACAAACAGGCTTCGATTTGAGCAATTTCATCTTTGGTCAAGGATATATCCCCAGCGGAAAGATTGTGCTCTAATTGTTTCAGTGCCGTTGCCCCCACAATGGCGGAGGATACTTCTGGTCGACGCAGAATCCAGGCTAACGATAGTTGCACAAGGCTATAGCCCAGTTTGTCAGCCAGGTTTTTCAACTGGGCTGTCCGCTCCAAATTTTCATCCGTTAAATAGCGGTACATAAATTTACCGCCATTAGTTTTGGAACGGCTGGCTGCTGGTATCTGTCTGCCTTTCAGATACTTACCCGAAAGCACACCATGGGCTAAAGGTGAATAAACAATATTTCCTACCCCCAGTTTTTTACAAGCCGGAAACAGGGCTTCTTCAGCATCTCTTTCCAGCAAATTATAGCAGGGCTGACTGGAAATAAACCAGGGTAAATTATTGTTTATTGATAGTTCGACTGCAGCGCTGAGTTGCTCACTGTTGAAATTGGAGCAACCGACATAGAGTACTTTCCCTTGACGAACCAGAATTTCCAGAGCTTCCAGGCTTTCCTCCAACGGAGTATCAGGATCAAAGGAATGAAATTGATACAAGTCAATATAATCCATTTGCAACCGCCGCAGGGATGCGTGACAAGCTTCAATGATGTGTTTTTTTGATAATCCCGCGCCCATGGGACCGGGATGCATACGGCCGAAAACCTTGGTAGCTACAACCAATTGATCCCGAGGCAAGTCGCGAGCTGCTTTTCCCAGGACAACCTCTGCTTGACCTTCGGAATAAACATCGGCCAGATCAAACAGATTCACGCCCATTTCGAAAGCTTTTCCAATCATCAGAATTGATAGTTTTTCATCGACGGTACCACCAAGCGTCAGCCACCCGCCCAGGCCGATTTTACTAACTCTGAGTCCCGACTTACCTAAGTGTCGGTAACGCATTTCATGATGAGCCGGCTCACGTTTTGATACCATCAGACCTCCGAATTTTCCTGCCGGTAATTTCCAACTTTCTCAGATCGATACTGGTAATGTTAAATTAATCAAATCGCTAAAAATATTACCGTATAATTTGTCCAACTTAAAAATAAAAGCCCCACTGTACCAACAACCGCCAATCCCAACGGGAACCACCACTAATGGGATGCGAAATCCACAAGGGTAGATACAGCCCCAGTTCGACCAGTGATTGGGATTCAATTCCAATACCGGCGGAAGCATAAGTAGTATTCTCAGCCATTGCTTGCCAACGTTGTGTCAGATCACCGCCCGACTGTTCCGCCAACACACCATCAATATAGACCATCGGCCACACGGGCCATTCGGTTTCCGCCCCCACACTGAAACCAAACCCGAACACCGAATCCCAGTATTCATCAGCCACCGGTGTAAAGCCACGGAAAAGCGGTACAAATTCGGTTCGAGGTCGCCAGGCTCGCAGTTGATGTTCCAGACGATAGCGCAGGTAATTGCTGGTCCGGTCATCCCATACCAGTCCGTGCTCCCCGTGCGCCCGCACAATCACCTGATCCCATAGATGCCGTTCCAGATCAATGAGCGACGATAAACGATAGAATAGGCCACCCCGCCGTTGTAAAGCCTGCCCGGCTAATAAAGCAACCCGGATATTTGATCGCTGTTGCGGGTTATAACGAAAACGAATAAAATCAGCCTGCACTGACAATAGTTTTCCTTTAAACCAACGATTATTTTCATCAGTAGTTACAAATTCCGTGCGTTTTATTTGTCCGGTTAAACGTTGATACGCCGATTGGCGGTTGGCTACCAGGTAGCGTATTTTTCCGACATACCGACTTAAGGACAGTGCTTGCTCATTGCGGGGATATTCCCAACTGGTACGAAATTCCCAGAAAGTACGCTCCACTGAACCTAAGGGTGTACGATAGGTTAATTTCAAACCCATTTGCCGAGCAGTAAGTTGGGGGGCGTAGGTCAATTCAAGATCAAATGCATTCTGATAAAAGGCCGGTAAAATGGGCATCAGGTTTAGTCCCAACCCACCGGATATATGTACGCCAAAGCGCCAATCACGGCGCCAGTCCTGTCGGATGACGGGACGATAATACAGTTTATATACTTCCCAGCTTGGCAGACCGTAAATTGGTTGTAGAAGGAAAGTCCGTGGCCAGCGGTTATTAAATCGATTGGAGTCGAATATTCGTTTATCCGGATCAAGCAACACTGATTTTACCGGGTCGTCAGTGATTAGATTAATTTCATTCCTATTCTGCAGATTAATACGACTAAATCTGATCGTATCACGCTGTTCGGTAATTGCCTCAAAATCAACCGGGAGGCTCCAGGTACCCTTGAAATCGGTTATTATCTTGGTATCCCAGCGCCGATCTTTGCGGCCTTTGGTTTCAACGCTAACAATTTTATAATCCGGTCGCAAATTAGTGGTAAGCGCTAGACGAAAATTATCGCCGATACGGTTATTCGCAAAACGGTTGACTGTGCTGATAAATATTTCGGTGTTAACTGTTTTCCAGACATTTTCGGTAGCGTAAGTATACATGATAACCTGCATCAGACTATCCCCTACCGCCGATTCCAACATCTGGAGGGCGTGATTGCCAACAATATAGCGGCTGTATAATTGAACTTGATCTTCCCAGTCGGTCTGTTTGTCGGGCTGATAGATCGGTGGCACAACGCTGTGGCCGAACAGATCATATATCAGACGCATTATTTCCTCGGCGGTCAGGTTTTCAAAATCCCGCCAGATAGTAACAACGGCTGCAGTGGATTTAAAGATACTATACTCGGCTGGCTTTTGTTTTGATTTTCTGAACAACCCGGCAGCGTATTCAGCAAATGATTCGATTAACCAGGTCTCATGACTTTCATCCGCATTGATGGCATTTCCAAACCATTGGTGGGCAAATTCGTGGGGCAGGGTTCTTAGACCAGATTCAAAACCGTCTTGGAAAATAATGTAATTGGAACTGGCTACAGCGCCGGCATCAAGAGAATACCCCATCGTAAGTGTCAATTTATCATTGGGACAAACGCCAAAGCGTTCCTGGTAAAAAGGTATTAATTCCTTCAACCTTGTGTTAACTTGATCCGCTCCCGGCTGTTCTCCGGGCGTATATAAAAGATCAATTGCTATCCCGGCTATTACAGTACTGCGCTTAACAAATTCAGTTGACAGAACAGCGGAAAAGCTGATTGCTTTTGCACAGGTAAATCTCTGGCGCACCAACTTAGTCGTTAGCGTATCGCTTTGTACCAGATTAGCAGAAGTACCAATCTGATAACCAACAGGATAAGACAAACTGACCTGATATTCGGCCAGATTACTGTAAGGGTCAGCCAGACCGCCATGATCCCAGGTATGCCAGCCATCGGGATGAAAGAACTCCAGTACGGGATAGAAAAACATTAAATTATAAATAGTTGTATCTTCCCGGTTACCAACTGTGGGGATGAACGGACCGGGCAGTTCTGAAATCCGCGTGGTAAATGGAATATTCAGTACAACTTCCTCGCCCGGGTTCACGGCAGGAAACAGCCCTACACGCATCGATATCTCACTGGTAGAGGTTACTTTACCAAGATGTGAACAGCGTATATTTCCAATGGTCGTACGAGAACTGGCGCGGTCATTCGGATCGTAATACCCATTGGCGGAATTATGGAAATACACTTCTCCCAGGGGATTCTTCGAATTATTCCGTATCCACACCCGATTAGTGCCTTCTACTTGAGCTGGGTTATCGGCATCACCTGGGATAAAGTTCAGATCCAGTTCATAGCGGATATCCAGCTCCTCGGCTACAGCCAATGAATAAAGCCAACACAGTAAAATACAGATAACAGGCTTTAATCTATTTTTAGCGATGCGGCGGCTCAATTAAAATAATACCCCCAGTCCAATACCATTACTCCATGCTCCAGGTCCATAAAAATAGCCACCAATATCCAAACTGTATTTCTTAACCGTATAAGACAGGGCTATTCCGGAAGCAGCAAATAGATCTCGGACATTCTGGTTGCCGGAACCCTGGTTAATTTTAGCACTGGAAGTACCCCAAATAAGTTCCAGACCAAAAGGCAGTGCAAAAACACCGCTCAGACCCAGCGACAGCATACCATCGGTAAAACGATATCCTAAATCAAAATCCAGCTCCAGTGGCAGATGAGCCAACTGACGGGAAAAACCGGCGACGATTCTGGTAGGCAATTCTTCACTGGCCGCCGTATAGCTGTCTAATGCCAGACCCCAGTTCTGCACACTCAGCCCAATCTTCATATCAAATTGTTTCAAATCGAATAGTATCCCCGGGGTAATTGTCAACACTTTGGCGGTATATTTTTCCAACTGGCTTACAAATATTCCGGTGGTAATTCCGTATGCTAAAATACGGTTGCTGCTTTTACCGGCGGCCGAAAAGGTCAACCAGCTATCACCGGAATAGTAACTGCCGGTAGGCTCGGCATCTTCATTATAGCCATCAAATGAACCATAATTAAGGTGGCGCAGACTTAGTGTATAGTTGAAACGCTGTGCTGAATCTTTCAGTGACGCACTACCGCCTTGGATTCCGGCTGGGTAGCGCAGCCAACTGAAGCAGGCTTTGCGCTGTGAATGACCGGCAACCGCCGGATTGAGCTGATCATTTGCCATTCCCGCCAGTAGGGAGCCACCACCGGCCAGGGCTATACTTCTGATATGATAACCGACTTCCAGGCCGCTGAATGAAGTTTGGGCTGAAGCTACCGCAAACGCTAAAAAGCCGACGATAACGTAGCCCTGTCTGCCTAAAAATTTTAATTTAATAATAGTTCTTCTTTTCCTCATAAGATTGAAACCGGATCGATATCAACGATCATGCGTGCCTTAGCATCTTTTCGCTGAATAACCACACCTGTAAAATTCTTTTGTAAAAAACGATGTAGTAAACGTCCGTTAACGTCTTTGGTTTTATTTGCTTTTAGCACCATTTGAAAACGGTAATTATTGCGTAGACGTTCCCGGTAACAGGGGGCTGGTCCAAGAATTTCCAGGCCGGGGAAAACAGCTTGTAGTTGCCGCCGGCAATCCAGGGCTCGAACTTCTACTTTTTGTCGTTCCGCACCATGAAATTCCACCCGCACCATCCAACTAAAAGGAGCGTAGTTTAGTTCCCGGCGCTCACTTAGCGCAATATTATAATATTGCTTCAAATCCAACCTTGCGGCATGTTTGATAACCGGGTTTTCCGGATTATAGGTTTGAATCACAACTTCACCAGGTTTTTTATGGCGACCCGCCCGGCCAGCAGCCTGGTAAATCAATTGGAAAACACGCTCACCAGCCCTGAAATCGGGCAGGAAAAGACCCGTGTCGGCATTGATAATCCCTACCAGGGTGGCATTTTCAAAATCCAACCCTTTGGCAATCATCTGTGTTCCTAGCAGGATGTCGATTTCTCCGCTGGCAAATTTCCGCAAAGTTTGAGTGAGCTGTTTCCCGGTATGGGTGGTGTCCAGGTCCAAGCGCGATAAACGGGCTTGTGGGAAAGTATCCAGCAAAATATCTTCTACCTTTTGGGTCCCTGTGCCAGCCAGACGTAAATTGACGCTGTGACACTGTTGACACAAATCAGGAACAGGGCGCTGCAAATGACCGCAAAAATGGCATTGCAGAACATCTCCGCGGCTATGGTAGGTCAAGCTCAACTGGCAATTAGGGCACATCAGTATTTCACCGCAATCACCACAACGCAGAATCGGTGCATACCCCCGACGGTTTTGCAGAAGGATAATTTGCTCTCTTTTATTCAACCGGTCCTGGATTTTTTCCAACAACAGACCGGAAAATACCTGGTCCATCTTACCTGTGTCTTCCTGTTCCTGATTCATATCAACAACATACACCTGTGGATAACTGGCACCCCCGAAACGCTCTGTTAAAGGCAAGTACGTCAATTTGCCCTGAATCTGATTATAATAACTTTCCAGACTGGGTGTGGCACTGGCCAGCACTACTACCGAATCACACAATTTCCCACGCATAAGAGCCACATCCCGGGCATGGTAACGTGGGTCGGGTGACTCCTGCTTGTAGGAATGTTCCTGCTCTTCATCAACGACAATCAATCCCAGATTTCTTAAGGGCGTAAAAATGGCGCTGCGCGCCCCAATCACTACTTTATATTGACCGCCACAGATTTGTTTCCAAGTCCATGATCGTATTGCTGATGTCATTTTTGAATGCCACAGAGCAACCGTTTCACCGAACACAGCGCGGAAACGGCCGGCAATCTGGGGCGTCAAGGAAATCTCTGGCAGCAACATGATTGCAGTCCGTCCCTGTTCCAATGTCTGGCGAACCAGATCAATATAAATTTCGGTTTTCCCGCTTCCGGTAACACCGTGCAGTAATGCAGGGAAAAATTGCTTTTCCAACAAAGCATTAGATAATTTATCAATAATCACTTGCTGTGATTCGGAAAAAATTATTTCCTTTTCGATGGGATCAAAGCTAAATCCGGTGGCGTCGGGATATCGAATTTCCGAGCTAATTTCCACCAAGCCCTGAACTGCCAATTTGTGGCAAATATCAGCCGGATTACTAACCAGTTTATTTAAATCAGCCAACATGACTGGTTTCTTTACGGCCGATAGTTTTTCGAGTACCCGAGCCTGGGCCGGTTTGCCCTTTTTCAGGGTATCAAAATCATCGCCAAATGATTTAAAAACCACCCGCTGGCATTTAGGTGGGTGATAGCGGGTACTGAGACTGCGGGGCATGGCCATGCGGGCTACCTGTCCCAGGGGCGTCAGGTAGTACCGACTGGTCCAGTGCAGCAACTCCCAGAGTTGTTCATCCAGTACTAACTGGTCATCCACCAGCGCCATTATATTTTTAAGTTTCCCTTTGAAATTCGTTTTGTCCGTCAAACTAACAACCACACCCTGGACCGTACGTCGCCCCAGGGGCGCCTTTACGCGGACTCCAACCCTAACCTGGTCGGTCAGATCAACAGGAATTTGATAGGTGAAAGTCTGGTAACTGGAGATTGGAAAGGCAACTTCGGCATACATGACAGGCGAAAATAGCTGGGTGGTTGGGCATGGAGCAATGAAAAAGGAGGTTGGAGCAGGGAATGGAATTATGATGTAAGCGGTAAAAAAGAAACCCCCGGTAACTCAGAAAGTCGGCCAGGGGTTTTTGGGAGGAGGAGGTTTAATTCTAAGTTTTGATCACATAAACCTTGAGTTCCGGTTTCAAATCGGCACTGACCTTAACGGGCACATTGTAGATTCCCAAAGCCTTAATCGGTTCTACTAATAAGATATCGTGGCGATCCACGGTAATTCCTTTAGCTTCCAATTCGGCATGGATATCCTGACTGGTCACCGAACCAAACATGCGTTCTTCTTCACCAACCTGAACTTCAATCGTAAGCTCGATGCCGGTAAGTTTGTTTACCAGTGACTCCTGGGCTTTACGTTCACGGCGCGCCCGGGCTCCGGCGATTCGTTTTTGTTCTTCAGCCACAGCCAGGTTTCGTTTGGAAGCCCTGAGGGCATATCCGCGCGGCACCAGAAAATTACGGGCATAACCCGGTTTTACATTTATAATGTCACCGGCCGTACCCAGATTTTCAACATCCTGAAGTAAAATAACGTCCATAATTGACCTCTATATCCTTAAAATTCTATCGATTGAGGATGATGTTCCTGCCAAACACTAATCGCTGGCTTCATTGGTGAAGGGCATCAGGGCGATGCTACGGGCTCGTTTAATAGCCCGCACCAGTTTGCGATGCATTCTGGCGCTGGTACCAGTTACCCGGCGCGGTATTATTTTGCCCTGCTCGGTGGTGAAGCGTTTTAAAAGCTTGACATCCTTATAATCGATCTCAGTGATTCCGTTTTCTTTAAAGTAACAGAATTTACGTTTGCTATCAAAAGCCATATTTCAATCCTTTGGTCTTACGACTTATCTTCGGTTTTTTCTTCAACCGGCTCAACTTCCGGTTTTACATCAGTAGTTTCTTCAGCTTCTACCGCCGGGCCTTCCTCAACAGGAGCTTCTTCAACCTCTACCACCGGAATATCAACCTTTTCTGTTTCCGGGCTTGGTTCTTCGGCTTCAACTTCTACCACCGGGGCATCATCATCAGGAACTTCTTCAGCCTCTACCATCGGAATATCGACCTTTTTTGTTTCCGGGCTTGGTTCTTCGGCTGGTACTGCTACTGACTCTTTGTGTCGTCTTTCATCAACATTTAAAACTCCGATTTCCGGACTTAAATCCTCTTCAGGGCGTTGATCCAGACGTACAGTAAGTTGCCGGATAATAGCTTTATTCAGTTTGAAAAAGGTATTTAATTCAATCAAACGGGTATTATCCTGAGCATCAAAATGCAACAGTAAATAGGTTCCGTACTTGTGCTTGTCAATCTGGTATGCCAAACGTTTCTTGCCAAAGATGCGGTGGTTAATTATCTCCGCTGATAATAATTTAGCTACCTCGGCAGCCACCTCTTTTTTAATCTCATCCAAACGGGGTTGCTCGAGGTTAGGATTGACGATGTAGAGAATTTCGTAGTATTTCACATTTCCTCCGATTTAGAATAAGGGCGCTATAACCAGCGATACTACCGACATGAGTTTTATCAGAATATTCAACGACGGTCCGGCAGTGTCTTTAAAAGGATCACCAACGGTATCACCAACAACAGCAGCTTTATGGGCGTCGCTACCCTTACCACCGTGAGCACCACTCTCAATATATTTTTTAGCATTGTCCCAGGATCCGCCGGCATTGGCCATAAAAATCGCCATCAGTACACCAGATACAGTTACACCGGCCAGTACACCGCCCAACATTTCAGGTTTTTTTAAAATTAATCCGAAGAATACCGGCGTCAATATTGCTAGCAGGCCCGGTACAATCATTTTTTTAATGGCCGCGGTGGTGGCAATATCCACACAACGGGCATAGTCGGCCTTGGCTTTGCCTTCCAGCAGGCCTTTAATCTCCCGGAACTGACGGCGTACTTCTTCGATCATTTCAAAGGCCGCCTCGCCAACCGCCCGCATGGCAAAGGACGAAAATACGAAAGGCAGCATACCGCCAATCAGCAATCCCGCCATAATAGTCGGATTATTAATATCTAACGAAAGTTTTTCGATTCCCAGGGCTGCTGCAGCCGTCTCGCGATAGGCAGCAAATAAGGCCAAGGCCGTCAATGCGGCCGACCCGATGGCAAAACCTTTGCCAATAGCGGCTGTTGTGTTACCAACCGCATCCAGTTTATCGGTACGTTTCCGCACTTCGGCCGGTAGTCCGGCCATTTCGGCACAGCCACCGGCATTGTCGGCAATCGGGCCATAAGCATCGACGGCCAACTGAATTCCGGTCGTGGAAAGCATACCAAGGGCGGCAATAGCAATACCGTACAATCCGGCAAAATGGTAAGAAATTATAATTGCCAAAGCAATTGCGATCACCGGCCAGACGGTTGAATACATCCCGTTGGCTAACCCGGAAATAATATTAGTAGCCGCTCCCGTTTCGCTGGATTTGGCAATGATTCGTGAAGGGCTACGCGATTCGGAAGTATAATACTCTGTAATAAGACCAATGATAATACCGGCAATTAAACCAACGATAGTGGCCATAAAAACATCGAAGCTGACCACCGCTTTTCCGTTCATAGATACAGCGGCGGGTATGAACCAGCGAATAACGAAAAAGCTGACAACCAACATCATTCCGCCGGCTCCGAAAATTCCTATATTGAGGGCTGTCTGTGGGTTACCGCCTTCTTTGGTACGCACAAAAAAGGTGCCAACAATCGATACCAGAATTCCAAAGCTGGCTAACATCAAAGGTAAAAATACTAAATTGGCCAATCCGGCGGCCGCTGCCAGTACCATGGCGCCCAGAATTGAACCCACATAGGATTCAAACAGGTCGGCACCCATCCCGGCCACATCACCAACATTGTCACCCACATTATCAGCAATCGTTGCCGGGTTGCGGGGATCATCCTCGGGAATTCCAGCCTCCACCTTGCCAACCAGGTCGGCACCTATATCGGCAGCTTTGGTATAAATACCACCACCAACACGGGCAAACAGGGCAATGGATGAAGCACCCATGGCAAACCCGGACAAAATATTCATAACCCGTGGCAGTTCGGCACCGGCTTCCAGTCCACCATATAACCAGAAGAGGCTCGCGATTCCCAAAACCCCAAGGCCGACAACACTCAAACCCATCACAGCACCACCATTAAAAGCGACCAGTAAAGCTTCATTCAAACTGGTGCGGGCGGCTTGTGTCGTTCGGTGATTAGCTTTAGTAGCTACGCGCATGCCAAAATACCCAGCCAGCGAACTACAGAAAGCGCCAACTATAAAAGAAACGGCTACCAGCGAGGTTCCCTGGGAGGCATTACCCCAGGCTAGCAAAGCGGCTACGGCAATTACAAAAACTAACAATACTTTATATTCGCGGGATAGAAAAGCCATGGCCCCCTCGCGAACAGCCTGACCGATTTCCTGCATTTTATCATTACCGGGATCCTGTTTATTGACCCAGGTACTGCGCCAGAAAGCAAAGATTAGAGCCAATGTACCGGCAATGGGTACTAAATAAAAATGGTTCATGCTTGTGCGTCTCCTTGGTTTGAATTTCGATTAAATCTTGCCATTGTTTTCTGCAGCCCGTGGAGCATGATGGATTCGACTGCATCTGCTGCAGTATTAACCATGGACTGTGCTAACTCCACATCCTGTTTTCGGAAAGGCAACAATACAAATTTTTCCGCCGGACGAATTTTTTCAGCGGTGGCGATCCCGAACCGCAGGCGTGGAAATTCCATTTTCCCCAGTTGGTAAATTATTGACTCCAGACCCCGATGACACCCATCGCCGCCTTTAGGGCGCAATCGCAGGCTGCCCAGCGGAAGATCCACATCATCCACAATGACAAACAGTTCCTGTAGCTTAATTTCCCAGCGCTGAATTATTTCGCGCACCGCCATTCCACACACATTCATTCCGGTAGTTGGTTTTGCTAACAAGACGCGTCCCTGTCTGATCTCGGCATAGACATAATCGCCTTTACCGGGCTTGTAATTCGCTTTCCAGCGTCTAGCCAATTCATCTACGATCCAGAAACCGGCATTGTGTTTGGTTTTGGCATATTGTGATCCGGGGTTTCCCAGTCCGATGAACGCAATCATTTTTCCTCGTCGGCTTCCTCTTCTTCATACAAGCCTTCGATTTCTTCTTCGATAACTTCTTCAACTTCTTCGCCACGTGGAGCCTGTACTGCAATAATGGGCGTTTCCGGACTGGACTGGATTTCAATATTTTCGGCAATAACCAGATCGCTGACCGGAATATGCTGACCAATATCCAGGTCAGATATATCAACTTCGATATTTTCCGGTATGTCAGCCGGTAGGCAAAAGATATCTACGAGATTAAGGTTCTGTGTTAAAATTCCGCCCAACTTGACACCGGGAGCCTCGCCCACGATTACCAGTGGTACGGTAATGCTGATTTTTTCGGTCATTTTGAAGCCCATCAAATCAACATGCAGGATATCATCAGTGACGGGATGATACTGCAATTCCTTAATCTGGACGTGCTGTTTTTTCTTGCCAACATTAATTACAAAAATGTGCTGGCCGGATTGCAGTGCCAACTGCAAAGTTTTTCTATCAATCGCCAGGTTAAGGTTATCACTGCCATGAAAATAAAAACTGACTGGAACCATACCCTGCCGGCGTAATTTTTTAGCACTTTTTGATCCGTAACTGTCGCGTTCAATAGTATCTAATATATAATCGCTGGTCATGCTTTACTCCTGACTAAAAATCGAACAGGGCGCTGACTGAGTCACCCCGGTGAATTCGTTGAATTGCCTCGGCGAAAATATTCGCCACTGTCACAATTGTCATATTAGGTAATTTTTTCTCTTCCGGAATAGAAACTGTGTCGGTAACAATTATCTTTTTAAACGGTGCCTTTCGCAAACGCTCAATGGCCGGACCTGAAAACAATGCATGGGTCGCAATCGCATAGACTGAACGAGCGCCATTTTCTAACGCTTTCTTTCCGGCATTGACTGTTGTTCCGGCGGTATCGATCATATCATCAATAATCAGAACATCGTGGTCTTTCAGATCACCGATTAAGTGTACAACTTCGGCCTGGTTGGGTGTATAACGGCGCTTATCGATCAAAGCAAAATACATCCCCAATCGTTTGGCATAAGCCTGGGACATACGGGCCGAACCCATGTCCGGGGCCAGCACTACCGACTGTTGCGGATCCAGATCCAGTTTTTTAATCTCATCCAGCAGCACCATCCGGGAATAAAGGTGATCAAATGGAATATTAGCAAAACCTTGAATCTGAGTAGAGTGCAAATCCATTGTAATGATCCGGCTGGCTCCGGTGGTAGTAAAAATATCCACCATTACCTTAGCCGAGACTGGTACGCGCGGCATATCTTTACGATCCTGGCGAGCGTAACCAAAATACGGAATCACGACCGTAACACTATTGGCTGAAGCCCTTACGGCAGCATCGAGAATCAATAACAACTCTATTATATTACCGGCTGGCGCATTTGTGGATTGCACAATAAAAACATCCTTACCACGGATATTCTCTTCGAACTTGACCCACAATTCACCGTCGGCAAAACGTTTGATTGACAAACGCCCCTGTACCATACCGAGGGCTTTGACAATGCCTTCTGTCAGTTGTAGATTGCTCTGACCCGAAAATATTTTTAATTGGGCACCATTCATAATACTACTGATATTTTGTTTTTACTCCTGATTGCATACTGCTGCCGGGGGAGGATTCGAACCACCATTAACGGCTCCAAAGGCCGCGGTCTTACCCTTAGACGACCCGGCAAAAATTTACGGATTGTTAATATTGGTGGATCAGTTTTTAGAAGGGTGAGTGAGAATCGTCTGGCAGGATTTTTTAAATTCTGACTCCACCGCAATTGCCACGGCTTCGTCGTCAAAAACCCCATACACAGTCGAGCCACTACCCGACAAACTGGCATAATATGCGCCGGTTTCTATTAACCGCTGTTTAATCGCACCAATTTCTGGATATGTTGGAATTATTATCTGTTCGAAATCGTTCTCAAATAGCTCCCAGGGTGTATTTCGTCCCTGGAAAAAGCAGCGGAAGTTAATCTGTTTGCGCTGGTTGTTCAAGCGCTTTTTTATCTCGCTGTAAGCCCAACCGGTATTAATATGAATAGGCGGAATTACAAGCAGGAATATACCTGTCATTGAAACAGTTAAAGGCGTCAGTTTATCGCCGATTCCCTCACCTAATTGGATACCACCCTTGATAAAAAAGGGAACATCGGCGCCAATTATTACGGCAATTTGCTCGAGCTTACCCTGCAATAATCCCAGGCTATATAATTCATTCAAACCCTTAAGTACTGCTGCTCCATTACTGGAACCACCTCCCAGTCCGGCACCTGTGGGAATCCGTTTTTCAAGCTGAATTTGCACGCCTGGCAAATCCGGAAAACGGGTTTTTAGCGTCTGATATACCTTGTGACAGATATTGGATTCATCGGTTGGGACCCAGTCAACATTAGCTGTTATCTGACAGCCGGTTTTTGCCTTCTCAATCGACACCGTATCAGCAAAATCTAATTCCTGAAAAACGGTGTGCAGGTTGTGGTAACCATCTGCCCGTTGATCCCTGATTTGCAAGCCGATATTGACTTTAGCGGTTGCCTCAAATATCAGCATGTAATCCCCGTTAAACTATTGTGAATCATGTTTAGGCTGCCATTCCCGGAAAGCGGCACTGGCATTTTCCTGGTATTCCTCATCGTTGATCGATGTATGCCAATTGCAACTCGGGTTTTTCACAGTCAACTAAACCGCACCCGCCGAAAATGATAATAACCAATAAATAAATCATTGGATTTTTCATACTGTCTCCCCGGTGATTCAAATAGAAGCTAGCGTAACCACGGCTTGGGCTGCCAACCCCTTACCCTCGCCAATATATCCCAGATAATCAGTCGTTGTGGCCTTGACCGAGACACAGTTTTTATCAATTACCAACTCCTCGGCAATCACCTGGCGCATAGTGTCAATATAATCCCTCAGTTTTGGTTTTTGCAGTACGATAATTCCGTCAATACTATTAATCAAAAAGCCGGCAGCCCGGATTTTATCACCGGCAGTGCGTAAAAACAGGCGGCTATCGGCATCCTTCCATTGCTGGTCTTCGCTGGGGAACAGCGTACCGATATCGCCCAAGGCTGCCGCGCCCAGCAACGCATCGACGATGGCATGCAGTAGTACATCACCGTCGGAGTGCCCCAGGGAACCAAATGAAGCAGGAATCTCGATACCACCGATAACTAAACGGCGCCCCTCAACAAGTTGGTGTACATCATACCCAATACCGGTTTTAATCATCTTTTCCCTCCAAGATTGAGGCGGCATATTGCCAGTCTTCCAGCGTAGTGATTTTAAAATTCTTTGGTGAGCCCTCCACCACAGCTACCTGATAACCAAGGCGTTCCACGAGGGCTGCTTCGTCAGTACCTGAGACATTATTGGTATGCGCCGATCCCAGCGCTTCAATCAGGATCTTTTTGGGGAAAGCCTGGGGGGTCTGGGCCAGCCAGATTGTTTCCCGAGGGATTGTATCTTTAATATGATGACTGCCGGTAGATACTTCCTTAACCGTATCACGTGCCGGTAAAGCCACAATTGCCCCATCGTGATTATTGCAAGCTGTAATGCAATCTACGATCATTTGTTCAGTAATAAATGGTCGTCCCGCATCGTGGATAATTACAATTTCCGTATCCTCAGCAGTTGCTTTTATTCCATTGAAAACTGAATCTTGGCGACGTTTTCCACCTTCAACCAAACGAATTTTACCTTGGGAATCAATTTGCTTTATAACGGTGGATAATGTGGCGATCCAGTCGGTTGGGACAACCACAATGATTTCAGTTATCGCTGACTGGGACAGAAAAGGTTTCAGAGCGTGAAAAAGCAATGGTTGACCGGCAATGTCTTTAAACTGTTTGGGGGTCTTTCCGCCGAATCTCAAACTCTGTCCGGCAGCGGGAATTACAGCACTGATTTTACAACTGTTAACTTTTTCCTCCCCGAATTTGGTCATTATATGATTAAGGTAGCGTCACCGTAACTGAGGAAATTATATTTTTTGGTCTTGGCCTCTTTATAGGCTTTTTTAACAAAATCCAGTCCAGCAAAAGCCGATACTAAAATTATCAGAGTAGATTTAGGCTGATGGAAATTTGTAACCATGCCATCGATCATTTTGAAATCATAGGGCGGATAGATGAATTTATCAGTCCAGCCCCGTTTGGGAGAAACCTGAAAACCGGATACAACTACCGTTTCCAGCGCTCGAACAGTGGAAGTTCCAACAGCCACGATTTTACGGCGCTTGGCACGCGCTTCATTAATTGCAATTGCAGTCTGGGGCGATACCTCAAAATACTCCGAATCCATCTGGTGGCGATTCAGGTCTTCCACCTGTACCGGCCGGAAAGTGCCCAGTCCAATATGCAGGGTAATAAATTCAACTTTTACGCCTTTATCCCTGATTTTTTGAATCAGTTCTTCACTGAAATGTAAACCGGCCGTTGGTGCGGCGACGGCCCCGCGCTCTTCGGCAAATACACTTTGATAGCGGATTTTATCGGATGGCTCCGGATCACGTTTAATATAAGGGGGCAACGGAGAAATACCGATGTCATCGATGATTTTATAAATATCCTGATCACCGTATTCAAAACGCACAACCCGGCCACCGGAAACCGTATTATCGATAACGTCGCAATGGAATGTTTCCGTAAACATCAGCTTATTACCAATCCGAACTTTCCGGGCGGGACGCACCATTACTTCCCAGAGATCGTTCTCTAATTCTCGTAAAAGAAATACCTCCACGCGAGCATCGGTTCGATCTTTACTGGCAAATAGGCGGGCCGGAAATACTTTGGTTCTATTTAGAATTAACAGGTCATTTTTACGCAAATATTTATCAATATTGCTGAAAGTGGTATGTTCGATTGATCCATCCTCTTTGTGCATTACCATTAGCTTGGCCTGATCGCGCTTTTTAGCGGGATACTGGGCAATATACTTTTCCGGTAAGTTGTAATCAAAATCAACCAGTTTATATTTGGGTTTTTTATTTATCATGAAATAATCCTTGTTGTGAATTCCGGGTATCCTCGCGACCCAATAAGCTGAATGCCTTGGGCTGAGCTACGCGTCCCCGGGTTGTGCGCTGAATAAACCCTTCCTTGATCAGGTAGGGTTCGTAAACATCTTCTATTGTTGTGGCATCTTCGCCCACGGCTACCGACAGAGAACTGCCTCCAACTGGTCCGCCATTGAATTTGTCGATCAGGATGGAAAGAATACGACGGTCCATATCATCTAATCCGTTTTCATCAATTCCGAGTGCTGCCAAAGATGCTCGGGCAACTTTATAGGTGATTCTCCCGCCGGCTTTTACTTCGGCATAATCACGGGTCCGGCGCAGAATGCGATTAGTTATTCGTGGTGTTCCCCGTGACCGGCGGGCGATTTCCGTGGCACCATCATCATCGATTTCAATTTCCATGATTTCCGCCGAGCGTTGGGCAATCATGAACAGGTCTTTCGGGTCATAATAATCAAGGCGTAATATTACGCCAAATCGATCCCGCATTGGCGCTGTCAGATTGCCAAGACGCGTAGTCGCTCCTATCAAAGTAAACGGCTCAAGATTAAGCTGAACATTGCGTGCGCTTGGTCCTTTGTCGATCATAATCTCGATCGTGTAATCTTCCATAGCTGAGTAGAGATATTCCTCAACCACGCTATTTAAACGATGAATTTCATCAATGAAAAATACATCTCTGTGATTCAGATTGGTAAGCATTCCGGCCAGATCGCCTGCCCGTTCGATTACCGGTCCGGATGATTGTCTCAGATTGGTATGCAACTCGCGGGCAACAATATTAGCCAGCGTGGTTTTACCAAGTCCCGGCGGACCAAAAAGCAACACATGATCTAAAGCATCACTGCGTTTATTGGCCGCTTCAATATACAGTTTCAGATTGTCGACAACTTCGATCTGCCCGATAAAATCATCGAAATAAGACGGGCGTAGCGATTTATCTGCGGCGAGGTCGTCGTCAACCGGTGTAGGATCGGTTATATGCTGATCTGTCATTTATTCGGTTTAAATATACCAAAATCGGTCGTTTATAGACGCGGAAGTTACAAACTGGTTTAAGGGGTTGCCAAGTGAGGGTTTCAGATAAGGGTATTTTTAGAAATATTACAATCACTGAAATAAGAAATCATATTAATATTAGTCATCGTACCCATAAGTGTTAAATTTGTTTTATATATTAATTCCATTCCACTAAATATGAGAAAAAAAGGAGCTTTTGCTGTGCCGGAAAAACCTTACCTGCTGTGTGATTCACATTGGAAGACTATTCAAAACGATAATTATCGGGTGGCTGTATTACCCTGGGGAGCAACGGAGGCTCATAACTACCATCTGCCTTACGGCACGGATACGATTGAAACGGAATGCATCGCCAAGGAAGCCGCACAGCTAGCCCGGGAAAAAAGTGTAACAGTCATGGTACTGCCTTCAATACCATTTGGTGTGAATGCCCAGCAGCTTGATATTAAGTTCACAATAAATATGAACCCTAGTACCCAAGCAATGGTACTGGCAGATGTAGTCGATAGTTTAAATGAACACGACATCGAAAAACTGGTCGTTCTGAACGGCCATGGTGGTAGCAACTTTCGTCAGATTATTCGCGAACTCCAGAACCAGACCGAAATCTTTCTTTGCCAGGTGGACTGGTTCCTGATTGCACCGGAAGCGAACTTGTTTGATGAAATTGGTGATCATGCCGGAGAAATGGAAACCAGCCTGATGCTGCACCTGGCTCCGGATCTGGTATTACCATTGGATCAAGCCGGTAAAGGCCGCGCGAAACATTTCGGAGTATCCGGTCTGAATGAAAAATGGGCTTGGGCACCGCGTAAATGGACCGAGATAACTGATGATACT
>JABMQW010000180.1 GCA_013203115.1 Fidelibacterota bacterium | reverse complement strand
GATTCGCACTTACTGAAACAGCGCTGGTTCCCGTTACTGGACTTTGATCCGCTGTTAGTTGGCTCCCATAGGCTGTTGTGGAACCATATTCAAATAATACCGTGGTGCTGAGATCGTTTGGATTTACCGTGCCATTAAGCGTAGCTGAGGTTGCACCAATGCCTGTTGCGTCTTCTGTTGTTGTAGTTGGTGCTGACCCTGGTGTTTGTTCAGTAATCGTTAAAAACTGATCCACAGTCACATTTGTTAAAACCTGAACAATACCGCTGGGCCATTCGACTTTGATCGAATCAATAATAGTGGCATCCCCGAGACCAAATTCGGCGTTGAGACTGGCCTGGCTAAGATAGCCGGACTGCCCGGTTATTTCCCGTAATTGCCAGGTTGCACTGCCATTGATTGTGGCTTTTGCGCGTACTTTAGCCCCGATGGCAGAAGCATTTGAAGTAGTGCCAACACCAAGTATATTAATCCAATGTTTGCTGTTTCCATTATTGCTAAATAAAACATTATTGTCTACACCGGCATTAGTCAGAATAAGATCGAGATCACCATCATTATCATAATCCGCCCAGGAACATACTAATGGACCACCACTGTTAATGAGAATATCGTTACCGGTAATCTTGGTGAAACTGCCGTCACCATTATTATGATAGAGATAATTATCAGCACCATAATTGACTACAAACAAATCCAGCCAGCCATCATTGTCATAATCAGCCCACTCGGCACCCTGGGAATTACCTTCATTCACTAAATCACCCGTGGTAATCTTAGTAAAACTGCCATCGCCATTATTATGATATAAACAATTATTTGCATCAGCGTTCGAGACAAACAAATCCTGATAACCGTCATTATCATAGTCACCCCAGTTGGCGGATCGCGAAGAGGCTGATTCATCAACAATACTCCCAGAAGTAATTCTGGTAAAAGAACCGCCGCCCGTATTCATGAATAACATATTTAGTTCACTATTAGAATTAGCGAGAAATACATCCACCAAACCATCATTATTATAATCAGCCCAGGCGCAACTGATTGTAACAGCACCGTTATGCGTCAATTCACCAACATCAATTCCCTCTAAAGAGCCACCACCAGTATTATGGTATAACAGATTGTCTAGGATGGAATTGGTTACAAATAAATCCAGCCCGCCATCATTGTCGTAATCCACCCAGCTACAACCATTGGAAGAAGCAGGTTGATTAGGTTCCGGTTGGCCTCCTATTTGAATAAAGTTCAAATTCCCGCCGCTTGATTCATTACGATACAGAAGATTAGTCTGATTAGATGTATTGGCAACAAACAGATCCGGATCGCCATCGTTATCAATATCACCCCAGGTGGCTGCCCGGGAAAAAGCGCCATCGGTCACAACTTCTCCATTGGTAATTTTCGTAAAGTTACCATTACCTTCATTTTGATAGAGAAAATTATTTTCGTTATTTCTATTGGCAATAAACAGATCCTGATCACCATCATTATCAATATCCGCCCAACTGATTTCTCGGGAATCACCGCCATCGCTGACAACCGGACCGGTTGTTACCCTGGTAAATAATTCTTGGATCGTTGATGTGGTAAAAGACACGTCTGTCCCGTTGACTGGTCCACCAGCGCTATTGGTGGCGGTAACCCGATAATGATAAGTAGTGCCAGCAGTTAGCCCGGTTAAATTCGCGTTGACCGGAGTACTACCGGTACCCGTCAATGGACTTTGATCGGCTGTTACCTGGCTACCATAGAACATAGTTTCACCCCATTCAAATGTTACAGTCGTGCTTAATTCGTTGGGATTAACGATGCCATTCAAGGTTGCACCGGAAGAAGTGACATTGGTTTCGGCTAGGGTGATTACTGTGGGAGCTGTGCCTGATTGTGCCACGGTTGATTCAATACTGCGATAAACCTGCCCATTTCCAATTCCACAAAAAAGGTAATCATCCAAATTAACCCCCAGTCCCCATGAGATAACGCCATTGACCGGATCTTCGAGGTTCTCCCAACTAACACCATGATCGGTTGAACGCCAGACACCACCGTGCCAATTTGTCGCAAAAATATGATCTTCAGAATTTTTTGTCATGTTGTTAATATCAAAACTACCGGACCCCATATTTTGCTGCGACCAAGTATTGCCATTATCCGTAGAGCGAAAAACACTCGCACCGGTCCCGGCAAAAATACGGTCTTCCGAGTCAATCTCCAGCGCCCAGACTTGTGCTTCAGATAATCCATTTGTTAATCGTTCCCAGTTATCGCCATTATCTATTGAACGATAAACATGGGCGCCATTGGTCCCGGCAAAAATATGACCACTGGAATTGATCGCCATTGATACATAAACGGTACTCGTGGAAAGTCCGCTATCCAACCGTTCCCAGGTGGAACCGTTATCATCGGAACGATATATCTTTTCACCATATAAACCAACAAAAATGCGACCACTATTATTGATAGCAATCGAATTCACAGCTGCACTCGGTAAACCAGTGCTAACATTTTCCCAAGTATTGCCATTATCGGTTGTCCGGTAAACACCGTTATTTCCAACTGCAAATACATGATCGCTGTTATTAATGGCGAGATCCATGATCGACGGACCATTAACACCACTATTAGTCCAGGTAGTACCGCCATCGGCTGATACAAAAACACCCACACCCATCACACCGGCAAAGATCCGGTCCTGTGAATCAACCACGATTCGGTAGGCATCGGCATTTCCGGAAATTGATCCGGTGGCCTGCCAGAACTGCCCGTACACCAGCATGGGAATTAAAATGAAAATCATTGTTGCGAAATAATTTCTGTTAATTTTCATGATTTCCCCCATCATGGCCGGGCTGGCGGTTGGGGAAAGGAACCTGTGATAACCGGTTCGTCTTCCTGAGTGGTGAGATAATAATAGGCACCGCCACCAATGATTGCGGCAGTAGCGCTACCTACCAACAACCAGGGAAAACCACCGCTCTCCGCTCTCTTGGCCAGCTTCAATTGACGTTTATATTCGTCAGTAAATTTCAATTTGGCCTTAACGGATGTATTCTTCTTTAATTTCAGAGACTGTTCCACATCCTCATAATTATTGAGATGAAGTTTGGCGATGTGGGGACCCTGCGGTGCGGTATGGGTTAAGGGCGTTGTGCCCAGATATTTATTATCAAAATAAATCTCAGCCCCCACTGGTTTACTGGAAAAATCAATTGTAAATAATTCTAATAATGCGATTGTCTGGGTATAATCCTGCTGCAAAGAAATTGTCTGTTCCCAATCAGCATAGCCATCACGACTAAGCTTAAGAGAATATTCACTGTCATTCAGGGCCAGGCGCTGCGGTACACGGCCTTTGAGCTCACCATCGAGATAGAAACTGGCGCCGTCCGGGTCAGAATTAATTGTTAGAATATTCAGTCGGATCAGCGCCACATTTTTTAACAGGGTCTGACCGCCTGCAATAATTATTTCTTCGCTGTGATCAATATAATCCGGCTTGGAAAGCTTGATTTGATGGCTTCCTGCTGCCAATTCATCTAACCTGAATGGTGTCAGGCCTACTTTAATTCCATTGATATAAAATGCGGCGCCGGGAGGAGTCGAGCTAACGGTAACGGCACCCAGTTGAGTACTGACTGGTTCGGCTACAACCGGTTCAGGCTCCGCTGCTACAGCGATACCAGCCAACTCATTAGCCAGCGATCCCATCAATTTGATCAATCCCTCGATTTCCCCCAGATAATCACGGGTTAGGGATTTTATAATCCGTGATGTTTCCACATCAATCTGGACGATATCCAGTGTATACATGGAACCAAGTTTACCGATTGATCCGGTAATCATCTGGTGCATATTGAGCATTTTACCAATTTCCACCACACATTCGGCGGATGTACAACCGCTTTGCTGAAAACCCTGTTCTTCCAGGATTTCATCCATTAAACCACGATCCAACACATTAAATACATTGGTTGACACCAGGTTGGAACGTAATCGACTGGTTAATATTGACGCCTCTTGAGGCGAGAGGCCACCCTGGGTTTCAAGATCGATAACGGCCACATTGAGTTTGTCGGCTGATTGGCAATACAAAAATCCGAAAACAAAAAGTAAGCTGAACAGTGCTACCCTGTTCCTGTTAATAATGCTCATTAATTTCCTCGATAAGTTGATTTGTTTTCCAGTAAATAGAGGCCGGAAATTATCACCATTCTCTAAATACAACGATATACAATTTAATTTTAATGCCACCTATCACATTTACTGTAATGCTTGTTTTGGCAATTACGGCAATCAGCAAGTAGCTGCTAATAATTTTAAGGTTTTTCCAGATAGCGAGTGGTGAAATATTCATCTTTCACATTTGGATTAAACACCACTTTATCCATTCGCATAATCGATTTACGGCCATTCTGAACATTTACCATTATCATCTCCCCCGCCCGGTACTTATTATTATCCTCATCAACCAGAATAATATTACGATTGGTCTGCTCTTTAAGCAGTTCATCATAAAAATCATAGAAAATAATCCGCCGGGCCACGAAATCATTCTGGCTCAACCACATGATTTTCCGTGAAAAACCGTTATCATCGGCAATTTCTTCATCATTTGGCACAACTCCCACTTTCCAGCAGGGTTCTCCATCTGTTTCTTCAACACCTAAGAAAGTATAGGTAAAATCAGCGGAATTCTCAGCGGCCATGTCCGCATTGGAAAATTCCGAACCCATGAAACTCTTACCCTTATCACTGCTGACAATCCGCCTGGTTTTTCGCAAAGAAGGCATATAGATCCACATATCATCGTCACCTTCGTCATTATCGAAAATCAGCATGGCGGTGCCCTTTACATCGGCAGGTTCAAGAAATTTAATGATGCGTTTATCCACATTTTGATCTTCATAACGCCGGGAGGCTGCGGCAATCTTGCGTACGCGCTCACGACCTTTCTTATCCATAATGATCAGGGTACCTACATATTCCGATCCGGACAGGGTCTGGTTATCGCGGGAGCGATCCATAATCTCATCAACGGTAAGCTTCTCCTGGGCAGGCAACGGATTATCAATGCCAAATATCAATATACTCATCAGGATCAGTGCTGTTTTCATTTCAACCTCTGAATTTTAAGTTTCGGTATTGTATTAATACGGTTCCAGAAAGCGGGGTTTCCACACCAGACACAGAGCCGGTACCAATACCAAAGCGCCCATCAGACAGGTAAAGATCGACATTACCACCAAGAAACCAAAAAAGTTAATCGGCGGGAACAGCGACAAGAGCAGGGCACTGAAACCCAGGATAACCGAGCTGGCATTGAAGGCAATTCCTCGACCGGTGGTAGTCAATGTTTTAATTACAGCCAAGCCATACTCCTGGCCGGCCTGGCGTTCCTGGCGATAACGCCATAGAAAATGAATTGTATAGTCCACTCCCACACCGATCATAATCGATGATAACATGGCGGTAGCAATATCGAGACGGATACCCAGATAACCCATCAATCCAAACAACAGCGTTATGGCTACCATCAAGGGAATTGCCGCTAATACGCCAGCTGAAAAACTACGGAACAGAATCATCATCATGATTGCGATCACGACAATTGCCACCCCCAGCGAAACCATCTGCCCCCGGACAACGATATCAGCCAATTCGGCGGTGACCAAGCTTGGCCCACCAATCAGCTGCACTGCCGGATCACCGGCGGTAATTCGCTCGATTTCCGCAATAACCCGCTGAATGGCGGAAGCATCAGGATCGCGTATGGTAATAATCATCTGGGCGTTTTGATAATCAAAGTCGACGATTTTCTCAAAATCTTCCGGATCACCGCTCATATTATACAATTCCAGATACTGGGCAATCGCGGTGCGGGAGTCAGGAATCCGATCATAGCCCGGTTCATCAGGATCATTAAGGGCGCGGCTCATGACCCGGATCACGGTCGCCAGCGAAGTAGCATTCCCCACTTCCGGCAGTTGTTCCAGCACACTGGCGTACTCATCCATCCGGCTTAGCAATTGTGGATCTTTGATGTCACCTGAGAACAGAATTGACAAGTTTTCCGAGCCACCGAAGCGTGCATTGATCAGTTCGGCTGTCTGTCGGGTGGCATGCTCCCGCGGGAAGAAATTGATTACATTCGAATCCACTTCCAGTTTGAATATCCCCGTCGCAACGATGATAGCTATAATCAAGAAGCTAATGATAACACGTAAAGGACGATGCGCCACCGCCCGACCGAAAAAAAGCAGCCAGTGTTCCAATTGGAAGCGCTTAAGCCGCTGGTCGGCCAGGACCGGTCGGGGGCGGCGCAAAAATGACATTAAAGCTGGTATAAAAAATAGGCTGAGAATCAAGGCATAAGCAATACCTACCGCAGCCGAAACACCAAGCTGTTTGGCCGGTATCATAACGTGTGACAATAAACCGAGGATACCGGCAATCGTGGTCAGACCAGTAAGTAAAATCGGTTTATTAAGGCTATTATAAATTGCTTTTACCAACTCAGTTTTAGAACCGTACTGCCCCGCAGCATTCAATTCTTGATAACGGGCGACCAGATGAATACCGTAATTATTGGCAATCGCGATCAGCATCACCGGCAGCAGTATTGAAAGAATAGTCAGTTTCCAACCGATAAAAACCATGAACCCCATCGCGAACATAATCGACATGATGACAACACTTATTGGCATCAACACACCCCGCAACTGCCGGAAAGTAACAAATAAAATCACCAGCATCAGTCCCAAGGCCAGCGGCATCAGGATGCCAAAATCACGAGGGATGTCGCGTTGCAATGATAAACGCACTTCCGGCATACCACCAACTCGGACAATTTCATCACCAGCCACCTCTTCCAGAATGGAAGCAATTGCCGAAATAATCGCGATATCATCAACAGATTTATTCAGGGTTATGATAATCGCAGTCATCGAGAAATCCGAGGAAACCAGAATCTCATAAACCAGCTCATTGGAACGCAGCGCCGCTCGCAGAATCTCCCGCTGTTCGGTGGTGCGCGGTATACGCTTGACCGCCGGATCCACAATCATCATGCCCTCCTCACCCCGGATATCCTTGGCTTCTGTAAGTGACAATACCTGGTCGATACCTTTTACACGCTGTACTTTTCTAGATAGCATTCCAATCCGCTTTAACGTCGCCGGATTCAGAATATCATCTGTTTCCAAAAGAAGCATAACGACATCAGTCCCACCGAAGATATCCTCGATTTTCTCAGTATTGAACCGGGCCGGAATATCTTCGGGAATATAGGTTTCAAAATCAGCCTGGATTCGCGCTTTTGGTATTTGTAATCCAAAGATAAGAGTTATGATAATAAAACCAATAATGATCGGCCAGCGATAGCGAATTATTTTATCTGCCATGAAAGTAGTCCAGCATCTTAATCAGATTATTCCGTGCTTTTCTTTT
>JABMQW010000179.1 GCA_013203115.1 Fidelibacterota bacterium | reverse complement strand
GGAATACTGAGAGTTTTAAGATTGCTCAAAAAAGCCCGGTATCTCATTGTCGCTTTTTTGGTACTTTCAGCATATTCCCGTGCTGCTTCCAATCCCGCAAAAGCTTCTTCCTGATGTATTTCAACTTTTCTCTTAAACATGCTTTTCTCCAAGTTATTATGCTGTTGCGTCTAAGCCAGCTAACGGCTGCGTTAACCAGTTGCAAACGCTCGATGCCTTGTCCGTTACGGTGAAGTCGAAACGCGTTTGAATTCCGCTCCATGCCCTGGTTATACTCCAACATTATTTAATTGGGTTCTTGAATCGATCTTAATTATATTCAAAATTGTATTTGCTACATCCGATATTGATACATTCGTTGTATCAACTTTCTTAGAATCTGTTGAATTGCAAGATGTTGCTAAATCTATACAAGCCCGTATCTTATCCTTTTCCCTTCCAGCCACTTTAAGTCTCTCGTGAAAAATATGTTCATCACATGTTAAAGTAAATTTATGAACATCAAAATCACGGTCTTTAAGTCTTGCTAAAATGGAGTTAAATACAGCGTCTTTTCGAAATATCCATGAAAATATCACATATCTGTATTCAGAACAATTTAGAAAATTTTTAAGGATGTATACCATATTATCTTCTGCGATATTGTTTGTTTCTTCTGTCACAATCCAAGGGTTTGCCTTCCAGCACCAATCGCCATCAAGCCATACGATTCGTTTTAGTTTTGTTTGCAATTCTCGGCATACAACAGTCTTTCCAATACCTGGAGGTCCGTTAATGATTATCAATATTTTTTTCATCTTTTTCTAATAATTTCGCATAATAATTGAGGTATAACGGCATGGCGATAACCCGCTAAAACGATTTATTAACTTCCGTCGACCTAATCACGGACGTGTTTTTGGTCTGGTTGATTGCTTTGTTATACGCGATTTGGGTAAAGTCTAAAGACATAGTTTACTCATTAAGCGTCTGAAGCTCTTTCTTAATCTGTTCAAAGTGCACATTCATAATCCATATATCATAATTACCTGACCTGGTACTGGTGAAAGCTACCATCTGACCATCTGGAGACCAGTTTGCAGCCTCATTAACACTCATAGGTGTGACAATAAAGGGCAATGAAATACCTCCGTCTGCAGGCATTATATATAGTCCCATATATCTGCCATCCTTGACACCATAAATCAGCATCGAACCATCAGGAGAAAGAGCAAGATAACGGTAAAAGTTTTCATGATGTCCAGTGATTTGCATTCTTTCTTTTCCATCAGAAGAGATTTTCCAGATAGTTGATTTCTTGGATTGCCTGTCCTTAAGTGCAATTAAGACATACTTTCCGTCATACGTCCAGCATCCTGGAAGGAGTATCGTACCTTTTTTATGAAAAATGTGGTTAATTTTATCATTTCTAATATTATAAATACACAGTGAATATTCGGAATCCTTAAATGCAATTTGCGATGCATCAGGTGACCAACAGGGTAATCCTCCATGTCTTATCTGAATATAATCAGGAATAATACATTTTAGATCGCCACCATTAGTTGAAATAATTTTAATAGTGTTACCCATATCTGCATCAAAAACAATATAGCTACCATCAGGAGACCATTCAGGGTGTTCAGCTACTCCTTTAACAATATGCTCAGATCTTTTTCCATCGTTTGATACTTTCCATAATCCATTTTTTCCAAGCGTATCTTCCTCAGAGTAGCTGGAGTAAACAATGAATTTTCCATCGGGTGACCAAGTGGGAAATCCTTCCTGAACAGGATCGAAGGTCAGTCTTCTAGCATTGAACATATCCTGGGCATTAAGATTGATAGCGCAAAATGCCAATACTGCAATGAATAATATTGGATTTTTCATAACAATATTCCTCTATGTTTTATAAAATTGTATAAAACTTGTAAATACAGTTTTTTGTTCATCCACTCAATTAAGCAATATTAACACGATTAACTATATTTTCTTATCAAATCAAAATTTCTATAATTTTAACAAAAATATTATCCACCTATACGTATAACGGAGCGTGCAAACTTGATCGCACGTTTGATGTTTGATTAACGATTCCATTTTTAATTCTCCAATTTTCTCAAAATCTGTTGCCAGCATTTTGCGGCCGGTGGAACGACGTGTTGGGTAAAATTTTTATTTATGATGGCCTATAATAATCAATTATTTTTTTTATGTGACTTTAAAATTTTTCCATACCTTGCAAGGTTTCCAAAGTAAATCTGATCCCGTTTTGTAACCACATTTTTTATAGAAATCTATGGCATTTTCATGAGACAAGGTAATCACACAAATATCATCTTCCCCCCCTGATTCTTTCTGAATACGTTCAACCAATTCATTTCCGATTCCCCTTTTTTCATAGGCTCGGTCAACCCCAAGGTCTGTTAAAAATAAAAAATAGGTAAAATCAGTCAATCCGAAACAAACTCCAATCAATAAATTTTCGTTGTTTCTAGCAGTAATTGCTATGGAACGATTTTTCAATAATTTTTTAATTCGCTCTTCGAATCGTTGCATTGGGTATTGGCTACCTAAATCAGTACGTCGAAGAAAGTTGTAATATTCTTCAAATGTTAAATTTTCATTGATGTGATATGTAATCATTTTACTTATTCTTTTACCCAACGGTTTAAATCACCGACCGGAGACGGTGGTCAAGTTGATGATTATTGTTAGCCGCAAAATTGATGATCTCTCATGTAAGTTCAAATCATCAATAGTAAATTATAAATTGGTACTAAAAAAATTTCCACTTCGCCTCCCCCCCAAGAGCTTTCTCGGCAATATCATAGGCAACCGTCAGACCCGAATCGCTATTTGTGAGGACGACTACACCATGACCTTCGCGTGGATACATAACCATAATGCCCCGGAAAGCGAAAGTATTTGCGTTCTGCCATAAAGCATCGCCGTGAATAGTGTGCTGAATTCCGACGCCCAATCCCCATGAGAAGTCCTGATTGATGTTCACCTGAGCGGAATCGATCTGGGAAGCTATGCCTTGACTCAAATACATAGGATTCGTGAGTTCAATTAGAAAAGCTGCTAAATCCGGCGCAGTAGAACGAAGTGAACCAATAGCGCTAGCCTCAGATGAATTGTTTTTAGGTACGGGTCCTGAAAGTGAATTTGCTAATATCAGGAAAATGAGAAAGCTGATCATCATCCAGAGGGTAGTAATAGTAGCTTTCAAGACTTTTTTCTGACGTATAATCATTATATGTGACATCAGGCGCTGAACAAACAAATAAAACAGTAATATGAATATCAAAAAGGCCACAGCCCATAGAATTGTGAGCCACATCAGATTTGGGAAGGGCTTTCCAATTAAAATGTAAAGCAGCAGCTCCGTAAGCATGAAGGTAAACACACATACACCTATTCTAAGTTGCCACACTGGTCTCCAGTTTCCTTTGATGATTCTGTTCAAAATAATAATGATGATGCCAACAATTACTATAATAAACATAAATGGAATAAGAAATGCCAGCAACGTAATGAAATAACGCATATGTCCATTCGCCATATGAGTCATGACACTTGTTTCATTGACAAAACTACTAGTAGCCATACCTAAAGGATCAAATACCATGTCCCGGGCTATATCCTCGAAAGATTTGTCTGTCACCTGCTCAATAAGTTCCCGCACATACTCAGCGCCGAGGCCTGAATATAAAAAATCAGAACCAGGTTCAAACATAATACGCTTATTTTTGAACAAAACATCATCACCAAGGCCTGAGCTATGTGAAAGTAAGTGCCGTAGTGTGATTTTATCAGCATATTTAGAAGGTGGGAGCCATGTCTTTTTTAGATAAATTTTAACAGGTTTATCAATTGAGAGTAAACCTTGATCTACAAGGCGAAGTGCAGTGTAAGCAGTGACGACCTTACTAATAGATGCTACTTCAAATACTGTCTTTGAAGATATGGGTTTGTTGGTTAATTGGTTTGTTACACCAAAACCATCTGTCCAGACTATCTGGTTATTTCGAATTAACGCAACGGCAAGCCCGGGTACACCTGCTTCTTTCATTCGATCTGGAATATAGGATTTGAGATCAGCAAAAACCGAGTCTATTGGTTCTGAAGTTCGAAGCGGAGTCTTCTGAGCATATAAAAAAGAATCTGAATAAAGTAGACTTATGTAAATGAAAAAACAATAACAAGTAACACTAGATATATTGCCAAATTTTCTTTTAATCATCAAAATCATACATGAATCCTCTAATACGCAGGCTTTTAGACAGCGGCTAACGATAACTCACCGGCACTTTTCAATTTCAAATTTCCAATTTGCAATTTCCATTTTCGAAAAGCATCCGGTGCAGTGGATGTTAGCCTGCTTCATTAATGAAGTACATTTTTAATTGATTTTAAAATATCTCCCGTAAGGTTCATTTCAATTGTATAAAATTTATGAGTATAACTATACTTATTATAAACATCTTTCAACTCAGCATAGTAATAGCGGAGAAAATGTGGACCCAAGTAATATCCCCAAGTTCTAGTATCTCTATTTTCAGCAATATTTGATTTCCGGCCAACTTGATATCCTACTAATCCAAACAGTGATATACTCAATCCAAAATTGTGAGTTGTGGTTTTCCATTCATCAATAAATGTTCGATCAGAGGAATTACCTACCTCTACCTGTCCGAATTCATTATAAATACCCCAATTATTATCTCCATAAGTACCAGTGGATTTAATCATTTCGTTTGGTTCGCTTTGACCATTAAAATTTGAATCTGCGTACCAATCGTACCCACCGATTATATGGTCAGAAACTCTTCCTGGAATTGCCTTATCTATATCACCACCTACCAACCAATCATTTACCCATGAACTAAAAATGGCTTTATACCAATTATCAGTGTGGGCAGCCTCTTTTTGTCCGGCTTTGTTATAATCTGAGTTGTTAATAGATAAATGGCCATTTTCATCATAACCGCCAATATATCCATCGCCATCCCAATCCATGTCCGGATATGAAGAAACCAAATCCCTTTCAAACTCATAACCAATATTTATAGTGAATATATTAGTTTTAATGGGAATATAAGAACTGCCAAAATGAAAAGTTTGAGGTAAGGGATCACTAATTACAGGATCTAGATAATATACATGAGGACCTAAGTTTCGAATTGATAATCCAAATGTAATGCCATCGTTGATTCTAGGATCTCTAATGAATTTACTGGAAGCAATTGAACCAGCAAGTATATTACCGAACTTATGATTATTTTTGTATGTAAACTGAGTCAATATTTCTTTCCAGATAATCCCTACTCCAAAAGCATAATTATTTCCTTTTATAGGAGATCTGTGGTCAGCTAAATCCCGGTTAAATGATTTTATATTTATCCCAACGCTTGATACAGGGGAGAGGTAGATGCTGAAAGAGTAGGACATAACAGTTGAACGATAAGTGATTGGATTATCATGTTCATTATTGGAGTAAAATCGTCTTGTGCTCAATCCAAAACCATATTTCTTGTATGTGAATGATAAACTTTGGTAATTGTGGATATAATCAAAAAATGGCTGACTGCTGTAGTTTACATGTATGCCTTTACCAAAAGGGATCATAGCAGGATTACAGTCGATATTGTTACTACTTATGCTGGTTGTTGACAGAGCTCCAGCTGTCCCAGCATTAATTGCTCCGAATGCTATATAAAACTCTTGATAGGCAGCACTTCCAGAGAATGACCAACAATGATTTAAAGCAATCGCAAGTATTACGATAGATTTTTTAATCATAATATCAATAATGTTCATGAAAAGCGGTCTAACGGTCTAACTCACCGGCACAAACTTGGCCGGGTATTTGGTTTTTGTTAAAGACTGATTAATCATTTATAGTATTACAAGTTGACGCTCCGTCAGTTGCTAACTCTTATTACGTTAGGCGCTATCTTTTGTGGCCAGCCTTCGGTTAACTATAACCTCAGAGACAACTCCCGTGAGCCACCCACAAGCGACAGCCGGAAAGCGGCCATCTCCAGGGCGTTTCGAACCAGTAAGACGTCGCCGACCAGTACCGGGTGGTTCCAGGTCTTGCCCTCGATGGCCGGAAACTGTGCGAGCTCCCTGAACTGTTCGGGAACCGCCGCTACCAGCGCCAATCCACCTTTCTCCGATAGTACCAGCAGCACATCCTGGTCGGCCAATAGAATGAGGAAGCCGGCGTAGCGACCGTCTTTCCACTGGCGTTTGCCGTCGTTGACGTCGACGCAGGTGAGTCTGGGACCGTCAAAACCGTAGGCATAGCCTTTGTGAATGACAAAGTCTTTAAAGATGGGATTCATCCCCCTCGACGTCCAGCGCTCTTTGGTTTTCCAGCCGTCGGGACCATGTGCGACGGCAATGCGGCCCATGCCTTTTCCATCACCGGCGCTAATCAGGATGTCGCCGTTGGCAGTCAGGGCCGGCTGCAGGATGCGGCCCCCTGGCCACAGATGCTCCCAGAGCAGCGTGCCGTCGGCTGGTTCGAAGCTGGTCACGCCAACTTGGCTCATCAGTAGGATTTGCTCGACTCCATCGATCTTCAATAGATGTGGTGAGCTGTAGCTGTCTCCACCGTCAGGGCCGAACCAGCGTGGATCACCGGTGTTTAGATCGTATGCCACAAGCTTACCCGTAGCAGCGACGATGACGACATTGTCGACCACCAAGGGCGAGCTCGTAAAGCCCCATCCTGAATCCTTCGCGTCGGTGTCGGACGCAGCATTGCGCGACCATACGACAGTGCCGTCCCTGGCGTCAAGCACATTCAGAATCCCGGTTGCACCAAATGTGTATACGCGACCGCCACTGAGGGTCGGTGTCGAACGCGGACCAGCGCCGGCATGCGAATCCCAGAACCGGGCCGAATCGTGGTGTCTCCAGACGGGTTCGCCG
>JABMQW010000178.1 GCA_013203115.1 Fidelibacterota bacterium | reverse complement strand
TACTAATTTGGCAAATGAATTTCAATAATATTACTGCGGACTTTGAAAAATCAACAGCACTTACTTTCGTTGCCGGATCCTTCGGTATAATTATTTGCATGGTTTTAGTCGAATATCATAATAATTGGGTTAAAAACTGGACTGTAGTTATTACGATTATTAGTTGGTCATTTCTTATAGGAGGATTAATTGTAGCTGTCTTTCCAAAATCAATTTCATTTATTAATAAGTACTACAAACATTCCCGTACTTGGGGAATCTTTATGATATGCTTTGGTCTACTGTTTGGCTATTTTGGCTTTGTAAAATAGATTAATTATATAACAGGAATAAAAGAAACTTAAGCTAATACCTGGTCTTCCTTTTTGACGGACTTTGGTTCACCTTGCGGCTTAATGGCCAAGAACATGCTGGAGCCGACTTGATTTGCTCTCGATGATTAGACCACAATCTAGTGGTAGCAAAAACCTACGTTTTTGAGACACCATTTCCATAATCAAAATCGGATAGACGTTTATGAGACACTTAGGGCTTGGGAGTACCATAAAGGTATGGGTTTTGAGACAGATCAGATTAAGCACATTTACATTTGATTCAACTGTCTGGGATATTTATTAAATAAATTACCCGCCTCCTTTTATTGGCCCATCTTGAGGGGGTTTATTTTTGCTTAATAATATTACTGTTAGTGCTGAGCTACCTGTTTAACAAGAAGACAATTAGTTTTCTGTAATCAGCTCCTGAAACCTGGGATCATCACGAATTGGATCATAGGCAGGATTTAAAACTAAATCATAATGGCTGACTGGACTTGGGATGGATAAAAGTTTTTCAATCAATTCAATAGCTTTATCATTTTCTTGCATCATACAATACGTGTACATTTTGTGTTGTAATAGAATTGAACCGTAGAAGGCATCCCTTGATAAAGGTAAAGATTTTTCAGCCAGATCAAGCTCATTTAAAGCCGACTCTCTGTCTCCCGATATTGCTTGACCCATCGCTAGGTATAAGTGAGCCCAAGCATTACTTGGGTTTATTTTTAACATTTCTGAAGATTCTA
Source organism: Fidelibacterota bacterium (assembly GCA_013203115.1). Classification (GTDB taxonomy): domain Bacteria; phylum Fidelibacterota; class Marinisomatia; order Marinisomatales; family TCS56; genus JABMQW01. The sequence goes on along the minus strand of JABMQW010000178.1, from coordinate 12,421 downwards.
TTATTAGAGAATCCGCATACAAGTCTACCATTTCCTGGTTTTCTAATCTGGAAAACGCGTTAACCTTACTGGCCAGGTACCATATTTTAGGCAAGAAATAACGTCTATCCCATCCTTCGGGAATTGTATCCAGCACATCGATAACTTCATCAAAATCTCGATTGAAATAAGCGACTTCAAACCTTGTTCCTCTGGCCTTCTTAGGACCAAACTTATTGATGATTTGATCAGCACCTATTTGGAATGCGCTAAGATCTCCTGTCCTCATAAGTTGATCATATAAGACCTCGAGGTGCACCTTATAATCATTGGGCGAAAGAATTAATCTCCTTTTCCCGATTCGCTCAAGTTCATCCCAATGTCGCATATAATATAATGAATAGTAATAGTTCCAGATTGCATTATAAGAATTTGGATCAAGCTCATGGACTTTCTTTAGAGAAGCTAATGACTCCTCCCACTGACCCTTTCTACGTTCCACAAACCCTATTAGTTTATGTAAATCAGTATCATTGGGTTTGGCTTCCAAAGCAATGTAAAATTCACTTAAAGCACGTTCATAATCTCTGCCATGATAATACACTTCACCTTGAGCTTTGTGGTAATCGGGGTGCTCCGAATTAATACTTCTAGCTTTTTCAATTGCCTGCTTGGCCTTATTTAATCTTGCTTGAGATGGATCTGGACCTTGTCCATCAAGATACATCCAGGCATGAAGCGCAGCTATCTTCCCATAGGGCTGCAGGAAATTCTTATCAATCCTGGTAGCTTGTTCATATAAGGATATAATTGAATCAGTCTCTGTATTTTCTTTGTCATCTAAGATGTTTGCTTTAACATATAAATCCCAGGCTTCCAAATTATCAGTAGGCTTTTCATCTATATAGTCTATCTCTTCTGGTGTCAGGGTCGCCTTAAGGGCAGCAGCGATCTTTTTAGCCACATCACTTTGGATGGCGAATATATCGGCATATTCTCTATCATAGGTCTCAGACCAAATATGATTATCCGTGCTAGCATTGATCAATTGAGCCACAATTCGGATCTGATTCCCTGCTCTTCTTACACTCCCTTCCAGAACATGGTGTACATTCAGCTCCTCGGCTATTATCTTTATTTTCTTGGTGGTATTCTTGTACTCCATTACTGAGGTGCGGGAGATGACCTTTATATCCTTAATCTTTGATAGCTGAGTTAAAATGTCATCGTGGACGCCATCAGCAAAAAAGGAATTATCTTCATCTTCCGTACTAAACGTAGTAAAGGGAAGTACCGCAACAGATTTATCATTAGTTCCAACAATCTCCACAGTGTCTGGAGAATATAGACGAGCAAAGAAAACGCCTAGGATGATACCCGCTATTATGCCTCCGAAAGCAAACCAGGTGCGTTTCCTTTTTGTAACAGGTCTCAAATCCTGATCTTGCTCATCCCGTTGAATCTTGCCCTCGGGAGTTTTATCAAAGATCCAGGCAAAGATAATGGCGATTGGAAATCCTGTGAATAGCAGTATTATAATTAAAGTGAGTGCCCACGGTGGCAGGTGCAGTGCCTCAAAGGTAGACTCACCTATCTGAATAATTAGCCAGGCCACAACAGCATATACGCCGACAACTCGAAACACCTTCCTTTTTTTAAGCTCTTCAAAGAAGGTCATATCATTATTTCCTCCCGCTTATCGTGATAGCCAATTTATGGTTAAATGAATCCTGACCATAACCAATTGTTTTTGTCCTATAAACCCTCGTTTGTGAGACGATTTGATTTAATTCATCTATAGCCCCCAATCCCCTTTATTTTTGTCTCAAAACCCGTCCCAGAATCAAAATCTCAAAACTGAGAGAAAATACCGTATATGAGACTAAACAAAGGAGTATTTATGCTATTTATTTACCCTGAATTGTAATATTTCTTGTGAATGTGATTGTTACCTCTTATATTCTTGTTAATATAAGATATTAAAGCCATGAATAAAAAAACTATCAAGAATGATTCGGAGTTATTCGCGAATAAACTTAAACCAACATCATTGACTTCACCGACGACAAATTTTATTACAAATGTCCCGGTGCCCACCCAATCTCTCAAATTATGCCCCGAAACAATTCAAATTTGCGAAACAGTTCTGCGTCACTTGGGTAGCGAGAGTGCTGCGAGAAAGCATTTGAATATACGCCCCTCGACGTGGAGTACTTGGAAAAAGAGATCCTGCGAATTTGCGAACGCTCTCCTGCGCGGGCGCGAAGATCATGTGAAATATACTTTAAAGGATCACACTGGCGTAAAGCTGACTGCAGTGCGGACATGGGAAAAAATGTTGACGCCCCAGAAACGAACTAAGACGAGGACTGTTCAGAAGCGTCTGGAAGATGAAGATGGTAACCCTTTAACCGTTACCCGGGATGGTGAAGAAGTAGGAGTATACGAAGCCACCAAGACTGAGGACACTTATTGGATTGAGCCCAACCTCAAAGCTATCCAGCAGGCCATGGGCACCGATAATATTGAAACCTTTGTACTGGAGCGTTTTGGAACTGAGTACCTTGACGCTACCAAGGCAATCGTAGTACAGATGTTGGGAACGATGGTTGAAACAACCGAGATGAAGTCCGCACCGGAAATAATGAAGCACCTACTCGCACCAGAAGTAGATATTATGATGATCCGCAAAATGCAGGTCATTAACGAGGTAAGGCTGGAAACCAAAGAGATTACGAATAAGGAATACTCAGAAATTGGTTTAGCCCTAACCAAAGCTGCAATAGATGCAAATATTAAAATAGAAATGAAGCGGAAGGCACCATTCGGAAACAAGTCTTATGCAACGGTGTCAGCTGATTATCGTAACCTATCTCACCAAATAATTAATGTTTTCAGAGAGGCAATAGAGGATGACCGGATTGAACGAGACCAAATCATCGATCATATCTATACAGAGCTTCGGGAACGGGATGAAGCCGGTTCAATTTTGGGCGCCATTATCCGAGGAGAACCAAAATCAATCAAAACCGGATCAGAAGATACCGCAGATTCCAGTAGACCCGAAGACGGGTAAAGCGCAGATATGGATTATCGAACCCGTAGATGTGATGACGTTTTTCAGAGACTATGCAGGTCTTACAACAGTCTCAAAAGCTCAGGAAAAGGTGCTCAGGGGGATATTTGATGTAAAGCGCACACCCAACACGTTTTTCAATGTTCATCAGGCTATTTTAAGAGTTGGTCAGGGTGGTGGTAAAAACTTTGTGTTTACTGGCGCTGTGGCTTATATAATTTATTTATGGTGCTGCCTATATGATCCCCATGCATATTTCGGGAAATTCAATTACGAAAACTTTGATATATTAAACTTCTCACAGGTCAATGAGACCCAAGCCAAAAATGTTTTTTTCCGGACACTATCGTTAATGATGCTGCAGGTCAAAGATCCGGAAGATGGGGAAAACTGGTATGTCAAACACATGGGGTTGAGGATCAAAGAATATGGGCAGAAGGACATCACCGATAAATCAATAATTATCCCTTCCAGATATACTGGTCGGGGTGGGATCAGGGTCTATTGTCTGGATACTACTGCCAAATCAGTTGAGGGGTACACGATCTGGATCAGTATCATGGATGAACCCAGCCGGGCGAATACCGACGCCCTGTTTAAGAAGGCTAAGCACCAATACGAAACAGCTTTTCATAATCAGCAGACCCGTTTCAGAGCATACCAGCGGCTCACCATGGTATTTGCATATCCGGAACAGGAAATCAATGATGTGTTGGTCTGGTTGTATAAAATGTATGCCGACCTTCATTTAGAAAACGACATCGAAATAAACGAGGAGGAGGGTGTTCTGGTTGCATGGTATTGGAACTGGATATTCAACTCTTTTAATAGTGACGGTCTGAAATCAGATTACCGGGACGCCTACAGTAGAGATCCGGTAATGGCAGACCGCCGATTCAAGGGCATTATTCCACCGTCCGCGTTTGGTTTTTTCAATCCCTATGTAGACAAGATCGGGGACGCATTCAATCCGGAGTTGGAGAGCCCTGTCAAATGGAAACCCACGGTAACTGTCAGGCAGGAAAAAGTAAAGGGTGAGCTTAAAAATGTGCAATACGTTGCCATGGAATTGCTCGAAATAAAGGGGGATGATCGGGAGCGGTATTGGGGCGGTGACTTCTCGAAGACTGGTGACAAATTTGTCATAGTTAGCGGATACGGGGAAAAGCTGGAGCGGGAGGACACTATTGTCAATTATGAGCGCGATAAGAAGTCCGGCGAGGAAATAGCTGTTGAAACGATAGTGGAATGCAAACCCATCATTGATATTATACTGGTCTGGGATCCGGGCAAGGGTCATCACCCGGTTGATTATCAAAATGTGGAAGACATCATTAAAAAGATGCTCAAGAACCACTTTCCCAATAGCAGGGGATTCAAATTTGATGCTTACCAGACGGAATCCATGAAACAGAAAATACTGGATATTGGATTGAGTATCTGCGAGGCACTGCCATTCTCAAATCCGCAGCAGGTCAAACTGGGACGGACTACCCGGCACCTTGTCTGGCACCATGAGATTGAGATCGTTCCCTGCGACATTCTTAAAAAAGAAATGCAGCAGCTGGTATTTGAAAACAATAACAAGATCGATCACCCAACAGGTGGCTCTAAAGATCACTGGGATGCTCTGGTTATTGCAGTGAATGATATTGTTGAGAATGTCCGACTCCGAAGCCTAATCGACGTGGGAGAAGACGATCCAGAAGTAGATGAGCTGGCCGCCCAGGTTAAGATATATCACGACGGTCTATTAATGTTTTACCGTCAACATAAGCGGAGCCCGATAGATAACGGAGAGATTGCCCGTTTTATGCGTGAGGAGTGTAATCAACAGATATACGAGGAAGACATTGAATATCTGCATGAGGCGTGGAATATCTGGCGTGAGAACTTGGATCAACAAATTCTTGGTGTAAAGGAATACTATGAGAAACACGGCATTGGATCCAGCCTAATGACTCCTAATCCAGAACCTGATATGAGGCTAATAAACTTGCTCAGCGGAGTGCTGAATAAATAAAGGATGTGGTTAGAGAAGCAATAGATTATGATCGGATCGACAGAGGCAAAATCATTGATCTTGTCGACGGCGAGCTTAGGGATAGAGACCTAAATGGGGACGGGGGCCGTTAATAGGTCATTAAAGTAGGTATTTATTATGTAAGGTGTGACATTTTTGTCATGTGACACATATGTCACATGTAGCGTGAATATTGGTATATACCCTAAAATATATTACTTGTCCTGAATGACAACAATAGGGCGGAAGGCTTGAAAAGTATCAACTGTGAATTTTAATTAAATTATTCTTTTATCAAGGAAATCCAGTGATAGCTATAAGCATTGATGAAGCTTGTAAAAAGTATTGATCCGGTATAATTTCCCAACTCACTGTTTCATAAATCTCATACTATGGTATCAGTAGAATGGCAAAAGAAAGACATAACGTATATTACATAATTGATAATATCTCGGTTGAGAGTTGGTTCAATAGACCAAGGCTATTTTATAATGGATTTATCATTGATTATGAGAGGTACAAGATATTGCATGATAACGGAATATCACTTGCTCAATCACTTAAGAAATCTAAAGAAAACGGAAGAACAGATAAATTGCTAATTGACGATGATTACAGTGAAAGCTTTATTAATAATTTCGATCATCAGAAAAAAAATCAATTAATTAAGATATATATTGAAAAAGAGTACCATAGATGTAGAGACAGGCTAGAGATTCTTGGTGATGATATTAAAAATTCTTCATTTAGCAATCATAATACCCTTGATTTGATTCAATATAATGAAACTATTCTTAAAATATTAGAGGGTATTTGCTTTACAAGAAATCCTTATCTTCTAAGAGGTAGTTACGAACCTTATTCTGACAATATTTATAAATCTCAATCTGAAATTTCTGATGATAAACAACAAAAATTTAGATTAGCAGAGAAGGTGGAAGCTAAGGTGGTCAGTAATAAAGCTAATCTTAAAAGAGATGTTAGACGTACAACGTTTTCTGCCAAGGAAAAGGAAAAATTTAGCGAATATAAAAATGTACATGAGATTGTCGCGAATAGTGTTGAAATGCTAAAGGTGTTTAATTTAATTGAATTGTTTTCAAATGCTAAATCAGTGCTTATAACTGGCGAATCCGGTACTGGTAAGGAATTAGTTGCAAAAGCCTTACATAGACTGTCAAAAAGGAGTGAATTTGAACTAATTACTAAAAGTTGTGGATGTTTCACGCATGAATTAATAATGACAGAGCTTTTTGGCTACAAGAAGGGTGCTTTTACAGGTGCAGTAATCGATAAAGTTGGGTTAGTCACTAAGGCAAATAATAGTACTCTGTTTTTAGATGAAATTGGAGAGTTACCAATACAAAGTCAACCACCATTTCTCAGAGTAGTAGAATATGGAGAATTTAGTCTTGTTGGAGATGAGGATGTTCACAAAGTAAATTTTCATCTAATCACTGCAACAAATAAAGATTTAAAAGAAGAAATAGAAAAGAAGAATTTTCGGTTAGAATTATATCATCGAATTATAGAAGGTCATATTCATATTCCTCCCATTAGAAATAGGAAGGAGGATATACCCTTAATCTGCGAATATCATTTTGAAAAAAATCTCAGAGAGACCAATCCCATTGCATTTGATCATATTAAAAATAATCTTAAGGTTACAATGAAAATATTTGATCAACTTTCTGATTGTTATTGGGATGGTAACGTACGTCAAATAATTAACCATATAAACAGAGCAATACATATTATCGATAGGCTCGGCAACAAACTGACAAAACAAATGTTAAGAAGGATTATTAAAGATCCCGCAAAATATATCGAAGATATGGTTAGTGATGAGGAAAACGAAACTCTTATCAAGACTGAAGATTGGGAGGTAATTAAAGTTTATATTTCAATGGGATTTAGTAAATCGGAAACTGCTAAAAAATGTCAGATGTCTCGACCTACACTTAATAAAAAAATATATTCAATATGTCTAAAACTATGGTCCGAATATCATTCTGATTTTGAAAAAATGATAGAATATTTAGTTATAGAAAATATACTTCATAAGGAACACATTGCTGAGTTTAGGGAAAACTATAATAATCATTTGTTGAAGATGAAAGCCCCAGATTTTCGTAATTATTATAAATCGGATATTGTGTTACTTAAAGAATTGCATAATTCAGAGAAAAACCAATCTATGTAGAATCCAACCTTTTACACGATTTTAATTAAACTTTTACATTTCGAGTAAAAGTTTTATTAAAATATATCTACCTTTACACACATAACAGCCTGATATATAACAGCATGTGCATAATTCTAAGGCATGGCATGGTTAATGTTACCCAATCCGTGAATATCCATAATTATCCAAGGAAAATCCCATGCGCTCTGAAAGAATCATTTAGCCTGACGGAAAATGAGAGATGAATAGTTACCCCACATGCCAAGTATACCCTTTGCATCCCCACGATCGAATCCAGGCCAATGATCAGATTAGTGACTAAAACTAACCGAAAGTACGAATAACATGAACAAAAAACCATCATTCCAATTTTACCCGGCAGATTGGATCAAGGACCCTAAACTTTCAATGTGCTCACCAGAAACGCGCGGAGTCTGGATTGATTTACTCTGCGCGATGCATGAACTTGATCGATGCGGCGAAGTAAGCGGAACACCCGCGCAATTATGTCGAATATGCCGATGCGACCAGTCTGAATTTGAGCGAGCAATTGCAGAATTAGAATCGACTAAAACTGCAACCGTAACGAAGCATAATGGAATTATAACTATAATTAATAGGCGTATGAACAGGGAGCATAAAGAACGTATTAATAATAAGGTACGACAAAAGAGATTTCGTGTTAACAGGGAGAGTAACAAAAAAGTAACAATCCCTTCTTCATCTTCTACTTCTAAAACCCCTATAAGTCCCCTTGAATTTGAAGAACTCTGGAAAGCCTACCCTGGTACTTCAGAGCATAAGGGCAGCAAGAAAAAAGCCTAGGACAAAATCTGCGCTAAAACATTTCCACATTCTTTTGCTGAAACGTTGCAGGCGTTTGACAATTATCGGAATCAATCTGAAAAAGTTCGAGATGGTTATATAAAGCAAATGACGACTTTTATTTACGGCGGCTTTATAGATCAGTGGCTGGAGGTAGAGGATACTTTTGATCCAAGTGAGTTGGATCCAATTCATTTTGTATGTCCTGATCGATGTGATGGTGATCCTGGAATGGTTGATTCAGACCCTCGGCTTCATAGTACATGCACTATATGTCACAAGCCACGAATAGATGAGAAAACATTAAGAGGACCCTCATGACAATGACGCAGAATACGGATATCCATCTCAATATTCAACCCCATTCCGATGAAGCCGAACAGGCAGTCCTGGGCTCAATTCTGCGAGATGAAAAGTCAGTTAGTAAAGTACTGCAAATTTTAACCGGAACTGAATTTTATAATGATCAGAACAAAATATTATTCAAAGCAATGCTCGGTCTCTGTCGAATTGGGGAGACGATTGATACAGTTTCATTGGTAGACCAACTGAAAAAGGACAAGCAATTAGAAACAGTCGGCGGAGCTTATTACATAACCGGCCTTGAGGATGCTACACCTACCTCAGCAAATGTGACCAGCCATGCAAATATTGTATGGCAAAAGTATATGCTGCGCTGCCTAATAGTTATTGGCGACGAACTTCAGAAGAAAGCATATGAAGATTCTATACCACCCAATGAGATTTTGATTGAAGCTGAAAAAATAATTTTCAAATTAGCCGACCATCATATACACAGTGGATTTACTGGCATTAAAGATTCATTGCTACAAGTTTTAGATAATTTGGACGCAATTCATTGTGATAAAAACAAATTTAATGGAATTACCAGTGGTTTTATGGACCTCGATAGTTTAATCAACGGGTTCCAGAAAGGTGATTTAATAATCTTGGCCGGTCGTCCGGGCATGGGGAAAACAGCTTTTGCGATTAACTGTGCACGGAATTCAGGTGTACCGGCAGCAGTATTCAGCTTGGAGATGTCGAAACGGCAGCTCACTAACCGCGTGTTGTTAGCAGAAGCCAGAGTGGACTCGCATAAGGCTCGTGCAGGGCATTTGAGCAAGGATGAGTTCACTCAAATAAATAGCTCAGCAGTTAAAGTCGAAGCATTACCTATTTATATTGATGACAATACGGATGTTACAGTAGCGCAGGTAAGGTCTATGGCCAGGCGAATTAAAACTGAAAAGAATGTTCGGTTATTTATTATCGATTATTTGCAACTGATGAATGAGCCCAGTCACAACGAATCCCGGAATCAAGAAATATCACTAATAACCCGCTCCCTCAAAGGGATGGCCAAAGAATTGAATGTCCCTGTCATACTACTATCGCAACTAAGTCGATCATGTGAAAAACGTAAAAATAAAAGACCTATTCTATCTGATTTAAGAGACAGTGGCTCTATTGAGCAGGATGCTGATCTGGTAATGTTTTTGTACAGGCAGGCATATTATGATAGGTTGGCGGGGAAGGCGCCGCAAGACAATACAGCTGAATGCATTATAGCTAAAAACCGTAACGGTCCGACAGGAAAAGTAAAATTGACGTTTATCGAGAATTACACCCGATTTGAAAATTATGTCCAGTCAGAACAAATTGCTATGGGCACGATCTAAGTGATGGAAGGTGATGACAGGGATGAATATGAATAATTATTCAGGGAAAAGTTAGGGAAAACAATGACAGTAATTACCGATAATAGGATGAATAGTTGGGGGAAGGAACCGCTCAACTCACCGGCAGAAGAAGAATTTAGCCAAGCCTACATTAACAACGGATTTAATGGGAGAAGAGCCGCAATTACAGCAGGTTATAGTGAAAAGAATGCCGATGAACAAGCACAATTATTGAAGAAACGTCCCCGTGTAATGAAGCGCATAGCATTTTTATCTGGTCTGAAACTTAGGCAGAATGACCTGACTATCGACGATTTCACCAGGAAGTTAAAGGAGGTTGCTAACTTTGATTTTAGGGAGCTTTACAACAAGGATGGTAGCCTTATACCGATTCCTGATCTAAAGCCCCATGTGAGCCGCTGCCTGGTGGCCGTAGATGTGTCTGCTAACGGGGCGATCATCAAGTATAGGGTGGAGCCAGCCGGGAAGTACATTGACCTGTTGGGTAGGTATTTGACGTTGATCCAAGAAGTTCTTAACCGCACTGATGCTATGGAGTTACAGAGGAAGTGGGATCGTGAGGCCGAGGAGTCGGTTGCACGTCACCGGAAGGAGGCTGAGGCACTGGACCGGAAGCAGAGGCGGGGGCACACGGGGGAAGATGTGTATGAATCGGAGGCGGAAGCGTGATGTACAAGAGTAAGCGGACCTACAGTGAGAAGAAGGGGGCCTTGGTGAGCATAAACCTAAGTATGCAGAGGGATAAATTTTAATATCCTGATCAATCGCTGATATGGCTACTCAATCACAGCCCCAATCTTATTGCCCCGCCTGCGGACAGCCGCTAAACGGTCAGGTAACAGTATCAGTAGCATCGTGGCTTAGCTTCAACAGTGCTTGCCGTTATTTGGGAATAGGGAGAACCAAACTTCGCCGTCTTATCAGTGAAGGACGCCTGAAGTATTATCGTTTGGACGGTCAATTACGTTTTCACCGGCGGGACTGTGATGCGCTGATATTATTTGATAAGCCACATTCAAACCTGAAACGTTTACAAAAACAAAAAATCAATGAGCTGGCCAGTTAATATTTCTCAACTCCAAAGCCATGAGCCAATTCTTGTGCAGGGAAACTGGTTTGATATGTATAAGGATATTAACGCTGGATCTATCGATCTTATTCTTACGGATCCGCCTTGGGGAGTGCTTGAAAAAGAGGGCTGGGACCGGGAGATTGCTTTGGACGAAATGGAATCAACTTTTGATTATGTATTGAAAGAGGTTGGACAGGTAATCATATTCTGTAATCTGGAGCTCCTGCATAAGTCCTTAGAACAACTTTCCCGCTTCAAGCTAAGATCTTACCATGTTTGGCAGAAAACGATGGCTATGCCGATCTCACAGCTTATGCCACTACCAAATCTTGAATTTATACTGGTGCTGAAAAGGAGGGGAGTAAGGACATCAGATTTAGCCTGGAATCCGAAAGAAATGATTCCGCCAGGTAAACCATACATTAAGCATTCAAATATTCTGGAGAGTCCCACTCGACGCCATATTAAGAACCGGGTTTATAAAAATGAGGATGGAAAGCGTTGGGTACCAGTAATCCTACCGGCACCGAATAAGCCAAATATGAAAAAGCAGGAACGCTCCAAGCATCCCAGCCAAAAACCAGAGTTACTCCTCAGAATGTTGTTAAGAGGTTATTCAGAGAGAGAAGATATTGTCTTGGATCCTTTTGCGGGATCCGGTTCAACTTTAATCAGTGCGATGAAGGAAGGTCGGAGGTCATTTGGAGTAGAGCTGGAGCCTGAATATTTTGCTGAGGCACTTGAGAGAATAGACAGGGCAAAAGGCGATCCTGATTTGTTTCAGCAGCCCGTTGATGATTCTGCTAATGGCAAATTTGAAAAGAAATTAGTGGATACGCAAGTATCTGTATATTAATATACCGATGTGATGAAAGCTGCATTTCTAACCGTATACCGAACAATTAGTTATAGATATATTATCCGCACAATAAACATACCCGTTTCCAGACTTTTCCCACCTCATACGGTGAATCATCACAGGGTTTGGAAGCGGGTTTTTTCATTGGAGGTTTGACATGGCCGGCTTGAGATTTCTTAAAGGTAAATTTTATGCTAGAGTTCGATACCCAAATAATGGAAGGTCTAGTGAAAAGCTGGTACCGCTGCGGACCGACTCAAAAGTAGAAGCCCGGATTAGGCTGAACCAAGTAAAAAAAGTGGAAGCAGATCTAAAATCTAGCATCAATTATTCTTTCCCATGGATGAATGATGAGGGAGAATTAAATGTCAAGATAATTTCTATCCAGGATTGTATAGATGAATATCTGAAATATTTAAAAGGTAACGGTTGTCGTGAAGCAACCATCCAAAGAGCCTATTATTGCCTCAGAAACTTCACAACCGTACTTGGTAAGGGCTTTCCTATTGAAAACATCAGTTCGGCCGATATAGAGCGAGTTAAGGCGCATTATAAGGGTATACTGAAAGATAATGGTATCAATATTGTCCTAACACGTGTGAGAGCATTCTTGAATTGGTGCCATGACATCAAAGGAATTATTATATCCGTACCGATTGTAAAGATGATCAGGGTACCCTATAAGCTCCCGTCTTATCT
>JABMQW010000177.1 GCA_013203115.1 Fidelibacterota bacterium | reverse complement strand
TCTATTTACAGAGTTCTTTTTGGTTGCTTTTCCAACTTCTTTTTTTTCTTTTGTTCCTGTTTACTTATCTTATGTTTCTGACTCTTGTTCTTATCTTTCTTGCCGCCCTTGTCTCCCATTATGTACATCCTTTCCTGTTATCAATCATCTTTCATCCTTTCGTTCAATGGTAATTTACCCAAAAGTATCACCTTAACTTTTACACCAAATCTGTCCGGCTAACTAAAAAACCATACACTGAGCCCGAGATATTCACCCAACGCTTTACCACAGCCGTAACTCCAGCGCAAAACGGTTGATGGACCCAATGAAATAGGATCGGTTTCACAGAGCGCTCCACCATCAGCTTTGCCGTATACCTCGGAAGACGATGCAAAGAATATTTTGCAGCGATGCTGGTCAGCCAGATCAAAGATGGTATCGATCCCGCGGGAATTATTCTTGATCGAGGCCAGGGGATTTTCGGTCAGCAATTTCACGCCGACAGCGGCGGCAAGATGATACACACTGTCACAATCGGTCAGTAACTTATCCACCAGAACGCGATCGGAAACATCACCTTCAACAAAACAAAAATCCGCGTGATTGTTAATCTGATGTAGATTAGCCTTACGCCCGGTGGACAGATTATCCAGTCCGATTACAACAGCGCCGCGCGCCAGTAATGCTTCACACAGGTGGGAACCGATGAAACCGGCCGCTCCGTTTACTAAAATTTTATTTCCTATAAGATATTGTACTCGAGTCAGTTTTCTTTACTTATTGCTTTCTGTCGGTTTGAATATTAATAATACAATCGGTGAAAATGCCGCAAAATGAAAAATCGGTTTGGTTGCTACCAAACCATATCCTTGTTCCAAAAATAGTTTTTCAATCAATTGTATTTCACTGGGGTAAAATTGCAAATATCCAAATGCGCGATAACCACCACGAATTCGCCATAAAATGTGGGGCTGCTTGATCTCTACCACAATAATAGCTTTCGTGATCCGGCACAATTCCGCTATCAGGTTCTGTTGATCATCCGGCAGTAGATGGTGCAAAATATTCAACGCCAAGCTCACATCAAATTTATTATTTTCAAAAGGCAATATTTGTGACAGGTCAACATTCGCAAAAGATAAACCGGGAATCTGTCCATAATCCCCGTCAGCAACTTCCAGCATTGCAGTAGCGAAATCGATCCCAAGTGATTTGTGAAACCCGAAAAGTTGATGCAATCGATTGGTAAAATCACCGCGACCGCAACCAGCATCTAATAGATCCAATTTGCAATTTGTTGATAGATTATTACGAAAATATGAAATGATCGAATGGCGAACCAGGCCTTGCCAGATCGTCTGTTTTACAAATTTCCCATGGGAACCGGAATCATAGTATCCGTCCTTTCAGCGGCCAAAATCATCAAAAACCGATCGGACCCGAGCGTAATATTTATCTGATTTATTCATAATTCACATACTGAATCACAAAGGTAATTTAATTACTGTATAGCGTGAGTCACGATAAACAATAGCTCCCACCGGCGGGTATTTTAATATAATACCCGTCCGGTCCACCGTCAACTCACTGATATAATCGTTGTAGGGATTGACATAGATTTGACCTTTCCGCAAGCGACCCCGATTATAATAAGATAATCCGATCACAAAATAATCAACGCCATAAATTTCGTGTAAGGCATTGACTGCTGCTTCATCAGTGGCATAAATGGCCCGAAATGTTGCCCTCGTACGTTCTTTGATTTCATTATAATAAGTTGCGAACCAGGGGTGTGCCAGCTTGAAATTACACAAAACGCTATGCTTGCCCTGGACGGTGACATTATCCATGTAAAACGGCGGACCGGCAATTAACGCCTTGTCCGGTAATTGACGGAAAAATTGGCACATGGGATCATAGCGACGACGATCGATTGAATTTTCGCTCTCGATAAATTCTTCAAAATACATGAATCCAGTGAACAGTATGATAGCGGATAGTACAATCGCTTTCAACCGTAACCCAGAAATCCGGTCGATAAGCAGATCAATATTGCGGGCATTCCACACAATCAACAATACTGCCAGAGCATGACGGGTGTAGCGATTGGGAATATACAGGTGCATGAAAAAAAGATCTGCCAGCAGATAAGTTCCAACCGCGGCGAGCAGAAGCGCCGTCATGGTTCGGTTCCAGGCAACCCATCGTCTTAAAAAGATAAAATATATCACAGTCGCTATAATTACGTAGGGATGGTTCAACCGCTACCATAATTCAGAAAATATAGATGGTACCGGCAAATAGGGGTCCCAGTTGAGACCTCCGGCTAACATTTCCGGCATTCCCCGCAGAACCGAACCGGATGTCATGGGACCAATTCCAGTCGGCGGTGAAATATATTTTAACATCAACAATCCTGCACCAAGAATCGAACCAATTGCCAGATTGATAACCAATTGCCGGGGGAACCTATGCGATCTGGCAAATTCCAACATGATAAATACCGCCGTAAAAGTGCCCACCATAATTGCGGCAGGCGGATAGGCCAGCGCGGCTAAAGGCATTAGAAAAAGGAAATCCCACCAACGCTGTTTTTCCAAACTCCAAAACGCAACCATAATTAGAGGTGTAATCCAGAATTTTGAAAAGAAGCCAATCGAATATTCGAATTGCCCTGGGAAGAAAGTAAAGAATAACGAAATCAGCAATCCGGTTCGCAAACCATATAAAGACTGGCCAATCAGAAAAAACAGCAGGGCCGCGAATCCGTAACTGATAACTGTAAGAATCTTGGTTAAGGTTATCATTTCAATGAAATAGGTCCCGCCGTAATAGATCAGATTTTGTACTGGGCTTTCATTAAATTGAGCGTACTTAAGCAGTAAATCGTCATCTTGAAATGAAGTCTGATGGTAAGCCGCCCAGTGTGGTGCCTGCCTGATATCAGATTTATACACTGCGTAATTAATCAGCGAGGGCCAATTCAGATAGATGGCAGCGGCTATCGCGATCAGGAATACCAGCATTGAAATTAAGATCAAGCGATGCTTTGCTTTCGCTCGTGGACGGTTGATTGATTTGTCAGATTTGGACATCATGCTGTCTTATTAGCCGGTTTACAAACAACAATGGTTTGAGGCTGAAATTACCCAAAAGCCTCTTTGATAGGAAAGATGTTATCAGCGATCAGATTGCCGTGATAATATCTTTGGTCTTAAACAACCCTGAACCGACTAGATTTACCAAATGTAGACAAATAAAGAAAGACAAGCATCACCACTTGTTGCCATAGTAACTCTCTATCTACACGTCTTCGACAAGCAGGGATGCTTGTCGGACATAATTACAACTTCATCACCAATGATAAATATGCGTTTCTGGTAGCACCGGGCCAGTAGTATAACCAGCCATCCCAATCATAGCCATTGGTGGCGTAGAGTTTATCGAACAGGTTATTGATCTTGACTGCTGCTTCGAAAATACCGAAAGACCAGCCAATACCCAGATCGACTATCGCATAGCCAGCCATCGTTTGATCGCTGACCGGAGCACCGGCGGCCGGCATGTATTGCCGTCCCACCTGTCGCAGACTGGAATACACTGCTATATTCCCGGGTAAATTGGCTTGCAGCCACAAATTCAGTAACGACATAGGTATACCCGGTAGTTTTTTGGCACTGGCAACACCACCGCTGAAAACATGATTGCTAATACTGCCATTGATACCAAGCTGTAATCCGGAAAACGGCTGGGCCGATAACTCAAATTCAAGCCCCTGGTGATGGGTGCAGGCGGCGGAATAATAGGCGTATTCACCTTCCTGCTCAACATCAATATTCTTTAGCTGCTCATTTTTATAATTAATCCGGTAGAGATTGATTGCACCCCGGATATTGCCATGCTGAAAATTGCTACCGAGTTCGTAATCATCGATCACTTCCGCGGCCGCCATGACCGGTTCATCAAAAACATCATCAGCTTCAATAATCTGGCTATCGGCCGGTTCTTTCCGCGCCCGCCCGAAATTGACAAACAGTGAAACCTGCTCTGATAGACTATAAATTGCACCAAACCGCGGATTAACAAATTGCCAATCGGCGCTTAATTGATGACCGGCGGCATGTCCGATCTTTTTCTGATCCAGGGTCCAGTGAATTGATTGAATCTGTAAGTCCGCTACCAGGCGCAGTGTTTCAATTGGCCTGACCATCAAGTGCATAAAGCCGGTGTATAAGGTTTTAGCACCAAAGTACTGATAGTATTTATGCCACTCATCACCCACTAAGTCTACTAAACCCGAATTTGAAAAATCAGTTACTTCCCCATAATGATCACCGCTATAAAATCGCAGTTCCCCACCGATATCAATACGGTATTTTTCCCTCTCAAACGTTAAAACAGGTATCAGTCCATAGTAGGAATTGACAATCCATTTACGCCGGGTGAAACCCAACGAACCAGAGGAATCATCGACCAAAGGGTAATTCGGGTAAATCTGATCCAAATTATAACTCTGCAAAAATTCGATAAACTCTTCCTTTTTATCCGGCGAATCGCCAGCGGCCAGATCGAACTCCTCATCTTCATAATTTCTATAATAACCGGCTCCTTTTACTAAGTAGGCAACATTTTTAACAGTGGTGCCCTTAGTTAAATGAAAGGTGGTATTAAGCGAATAGATTTGTTGCAGGAAATCATCGGTATAAGCCTGATAACCGGTCCGCCTTAATTTACGGTCATTAATTTTGTATTGCTCTACACCCCACCAGGTCAGGTTGGTATTTTCATATCCGATCAAGGCTCGGAACTGGTTTTCCCAACGGCCGGAAGCGTATTCACCACCAACAAATAAGGCTTTCTGATCACTATTGTGATAATCACGGTAACCATCCGATTTCAACTGTGAATAGCGCGCAAGCAGGTGCAACTTTTCATCCAGTAATGGTCCCGTCTCACCCTTTAAACTAAATTTGGATGTACTATATGACCCACTTCCCATCTTGAAATAAAACCCGGGTTTCATCGAAGACAATCTGGTGGTGACATTGATCGATCCACCAAAAGCCGATGAACCATAGAGACTGTTCCCGATCCCGCGCTGAATCTGCACATCCCTGGCATCGCTGAGAATATCGGCGTGATCGACCCAATATACCTGGTGACTTTCATTATCGTTTAAGGGTACGTTATCGAGCATTACGGCGATCCGGCTCTGGTCAAAGCCACGAATCGACAAGTAAGAATACCCGGTGCCGTTCCCGCTCTCACTATAGGCATGTACACCGGGTTCCAAGGCCAGCACCATCGGTACATCCTCTACGGTGTAACGGGTCCGGATTTCTTCCGCTGTTAAGGTGGAAAAGGCTACCGGTGTAACACCTGCCACGGCCCGCGCAGCGCTGACAAATACCTCCAGTCCTTCCAGAATTTTCGGCAAAAGATGAACCAGGATTTCTTCGGTAGGCGCTATCAGGGTAATCGTTTCATAGCCGATATGGGAAAAAGTCAGTTCATTACCCGCAGCTATTGTAAGGCTGAAAGAGCCTGATTCATCACTGGCGACTCCAATTTCTCCACTGCTGATATTCACTCCCGGGATAGGTTGACCGGTTGTTTTATCGTATACTTTGCCAGTAAGATCTAAATCTTCGGCAATAAGCGGAATTGTAAGAATAATTAATAGATAGAAAATACACAGAATTTTATGAGAGTTCATGTTTGCCTCCCTACGCTGGCATTATCCAGATCAGGTTCATCGGGTTTTTTCTCAGCTGTTTCGTCTGGTACCGAAACAGCACCCCATTCACCTTAGAATTTACAATATATTGATATTAAATTGAAACCAAACACCGTTACTTGCGCCAGGAATACAC
>JABMQW010000176.1 GCA_013203115.1 Fidelibacterota bacterium | reverse complement strand
TTACTCGATAATTTCGGTTACGACACCGGCGCCAACCGTATGTCCGCCTTCGCGAATCGCAAAACGCAATTCCTGATCCATGGCTATTGATGTAATCAATTTTACTTCCATCTCCACATTATCACCAGGCATTACCATCTCAGTTCCCGCCGGTAAGGTTGCCACACCGGTCACATCAGTCGTACGGAAATAAAACTGGGGACGGTAGCCTGTGAAAAAGGGCGTGTGACGGCCACCTTCTTCCTTCTTCAAAACATACACTTTGGCCTTGAATCTGGTATGTGGGGTAATACTATTGGGCTTGGCCAATACCATCCCACGCTTCAAAAATTCCTTGTCAACACCACGTAATAACAATCCCGCATTATCGCCGGCCTGTCCCTGATCCAGAATCTTGCGGAACATCTCTACTCCGGTCACCACCGACTTCTCATGGGCATCCATACCCAGAATCTCCACCTCATCACCAACCTTCACTATGCCGCGCTCAATACGACCCGTACCAACCGTACCACGACCAGTAATACTGAATACATCTTCCACCGGCATCAAGAACGGACGGTCAATGTCACGCTTCGGCTCCGGTATGAATGAATCACAAGCCTCCAGGATCTCAACAATGCATTTCGTCTTTTCTTTATCGGTCGGATTTTCCATCGCCTCCAGGGCGCTACCACGGATAATAGGTGTCTCATCACCAGGAAAATCATATTCGTTCAATAAGTCCCGCAGCTCCATCTCCACCAACTCCAGCAGTTCCGGATCGTCAACCTGGTCCGTCTTATTCATAAAAACCACCATACTGGGTACGTTGACCTGACGGGCCAGCAACACATGCTCACGAGTCTGGGGCATGGGACCATCGGCCGCACTTACCACCAGGATCGAGCCGTCCATCTGTGCCGCTCCCGTAATCATATTCTTAATATAGTCAGCATGTCCCGGGCAGTCCACATGGGCATAGTGACGGTTCTCCGTCTCATATTCTACATGGGCGGTCTGAATCGTAATCCCACGCTCACGCTCCTCTGGAGCGTTATCGATCGAATCAAAATCACGTATCTCTGAAAAACCACGCAACGACTGGACCATTGTTATCGCTGCCGTTAATGTTGTCTTACCATGATCAACATGGCCAATTGTTCCAATGTTGACATGAGGCTTGGTCCGCTCAAATTTTGCCTTGGACATAGATCCTCCTTTTTCCTATGATGCTTTTCCGTGTATGCGTTCGATGATGTCTGATTGAATGCCGGCAGGAACCTGCTCAAAAGTAGAGAATTCCATCGAGAAAATTGCCCGCCCCTGAGTAAGAGATCGCAAGTCAGTAGCATATCCAAACATAGCAACAAGTGGTACACGCGATTCTAAAACATGGGCATCCTTACGCTGATTCATACCATTGATGTTTCCACGCCTTGAGCTAATATCACTCATTACATCACCGATATATTCCTCCGGGACTATGACCTCAACATTCATCATGGGCTCCATAAGTACCGGATTGGCTTTTTTACATGCTTCCTGAACCGCCATGGAACCGGCAATTTTAAAGGCCAATTCGGAGGAATCGACATCATGGTATGAGCCATCGATAAGTTCGACCCGAATATCTTCTATCGGATATCCGGCAATACTCCCATTTTTAATGGCTTCCCGGATTCCCTGATTGACAGCAGAGATATACTCTCTTGGTATTGCACCGCCGACGATCTTGTTTTCAAAATGATAACCTTTTCCGGTTTCATTGGGTTCGACATTAATCACAACATGACCGTATTGCCCCCGACCACCGGATTGTCTAACAAATTTGCCAATAACTTTTTCGACACGACTGGTTATAGCTTCAGTGTAGGCCACTTGCGGCTTTCCGATATGAGCCTGCACTTTAAATTCACGTAATAAACGATCAATGAGAATTTCCAGATGTAACTCGCCCATACCAGCAATTATTGTTTGCCCGGTATCCTCATTGGTGGAAACCCTGAAAGTAGGGTCTTCATCACTTAATTTGATCAATCCTTTATCAAGAGATTCCTGATCCGTTTGACTGATGGGCTCAACCGATACTTCTACAACTGGTTCGGGAAAATCCATCGATTCTAGGAGAATCGGATTTTTAGCATCGCATAACGTATGCCCTGTATTAGTTTTTTTCAAACCAACAACAGCAACAATGTCTCCGGCATTAACCGACTTCAATTCTTCCCGTTTATTAGCGTGCATCAGTAAGATACGAGAAATACGCTCTTTTTTTCCGATATTTGGATTAAATACAGCCGATCCTGCATTCATTTTACCGGAATAAACACGTATGTAGGTAAGTTTTCCAACATACGGGTCAGTCATAATTTTAAAAGCCAGAGCGCTAAATAACTCATCTTCATTGGCTTTTCTGACAATTTCCAGATCAGTATTATTTGGATTAAAACCCTTAATTTCACCTACATCCAGCGGTGATGGTAAAAAATCTACGACTGCATCCAGAACACGCTGGACACCTTTATTTTTAAAAGCGGAACCACAAATTGTCGGGATAAAAGTATTATCAAGACAGCCCTTTCGAACGGCGACTTTGATTTCATCAGCAGTCAGAGGTTCATCGTTTAAATATTTTTCCAATAGTGCTTCATCGTAAGTCGCAATTTCCTCAATAAGATGATGGCGCCATTCTGCGGCCAGATCAGCCATATCGTCAGGAATTTTATAATAGTCGAACCGGGCTCCAAGTGTCGATTCGTTATACAGGATAGCACGATTCTCAATCAGATCTATTAATCCTGTAAATAAATCTCCTGATCCAATTGGAAGTACTAACGGCAAGGGATTGGCGCTTAACCGTTTCTTGATCATTTCTATAACATTTAGAAAATCTGCTCCGGTACGATCCATTTTATTCACAAAAGCGATGCGTGGTACCGAATATTTATCCGCCTGGCGCCACACAGTTTCACTCTGTGGTTCAACCCCACCGACCGCACAAAACACTGCGACGGCACCATCCAACACTCTCAGGGATCGCTCAACCTCAACGGTAAAATCAACATGGCCTGGTGTATCAATTATATTAATTCGGTTACCATCCCATAACGTAGTTGTTGCAGCCGAAGTGATAGTAATACCACGTTCTTTTTCCTGCTCCATCCAATCCATGGTAGCCATACCTTCATGAACCTCTCCCATCCGGTGCAAACGACCGGTATAATATAGAATACGCTCTGTCAAAGTTGTTTTGCCAGCATCGATATGAGCCATGATACCGATATTGCGTACTTTATCGAGGGAAAGTTCCTTCATCGCAGAAATTTACCTGAAGTGAGCAAAAGCCTTATTAGCTTCAGCCATCCGGTGAGTGTCATCTTTTTTCTTAATTGCTCCACCTTCGTTATTAGCGGCTGCTATCAATTCCATTGCCAGTCTATCTGCCATAGCCCGACCTGAGCGACTGCGTGCCGCTGCGATGACCCATTTAGATACTAGATAAAATTGCTTGTGTTTGGATACTTCAATAGGTACCTGATAAGTAGCTCCACCAATCCGCCGCGATTTGACTACAACCTGCGGGGAAGCATTTTCGATGGCTGTCTTAAAAATCTGTAATCCTTCGGTTTTAGTACGTTTATTTATAATTTCAATCGCACTATAAAAGATCTGCTCCGCAATTCCTTTTTTTCCGCGCAACATCAAGTAATTGATGAATTTTGCGACAACAATGTCATTATAAACCGGGTCGGGAGAAATTATGCGTCGTTCTGCTCTTTTTTTTCTCATAATCAGGCTTTCGGACGTTTAGCACCGTAACGCGACCGGCTGGTTTTGCGATCTGACACACCTGCGGTATCAAAAGTACCACGAATAATATGATAGCGAACACCAGGAAGGTCTTTAACACGACCACCCTCAATCATCACGATTGAGTGTTCTTGCAGGTTATGGCCTTCTCCGGGAATATAAGCCGTAACCTCGAATCCATTGGTTAATCGTACGCGAGCAACTTTCCTTAGCGCGGAATTAGGTTTTTTGGGCGTAGTTGTATAAACACGTGTGCATACACCACGTTTTTGGGGATTACCTTTCAAAGCGGGTGTCGCGTTTTTCTTTACGACCCGCTTTCGTCCTTTTCTTACTAGTTGATTTATCGTCGGCATAGTTATTCAAATAAAGTCTATCAATTTATTCCAAATTATTGTATTTAGTCAATTCGTTTTTAACACAGTTTCAGCAAATATCTTCCTACTATACATCAGCAATGATTTCCTCACTACCAAGTAATTCAGTATCCTTATCAGCAACCAGTAGTCTCTTCACACGTGGCGCGCCAGAACCGGCCGGGATCAGTCGACCCACAGCAACATTTTCCTTCAAACCCTGTAAATAATCGGTTTTTCCAGCAGTGGCAGCATCTGTTAAGACGCGTGTAGTCTCCTGGAATGAAGCAGCGGAAAGAAAACTATCCGTATTCAGGGAAGCCCGTGTGATTCCCATTAACAATGGTTCAAAAGTAGACACTTTGGCTTTACGGGTCTTAATCTGCTTTTTCTTGTCTTCTTTAAGATTTTTATTAATTTCGATAACGTCTGTTTTTTCTACCAGTGCATCAAGCTCAAATTCCGAATCACCCGAATCAGTTATTACAACCAGTTTCGAAATGCGGTTATTTTCACGGAAAAATTCTTCCTTATTCACTTTATTGCCAGGCAAGAACTTAGTATCGCCCGGGTCTGCAACACTGACCTTATTCATCATCTGCTTGACAATAACCTCGATATGTTTATCATTAAGTTTTACCCCTTGCAGACGATACACTTCCTGAATCTCGTTAACTAAGTATTCTCGAACCTTTCCCGGTCCCAAAATACTTAAAACATCCGTCGGTGAGATGGATCCTTCACATAAAGCCGTACCGGCTGTGATATAATCACCTTCGTGAACAATGACATGCTTACCATAGGGAATCGAATAATTCCGTGTTTCGTCATCACTGCTGGTAACACTAATTTTCCGTATACCACGCTTGACTTCGCCAAATTCCACCGTTCCATCGATTTCACTAACTACAGCAAGATTGGATGGCGTACGCGCCTCAAACAATTCGGCTACACGTGGTAAACCACCGGTAATATCTCTGGTTTTACCAATATCGCGTGGTATTTTTACCAAAGTCTGACCGCGTTTAACTTTTTGATCATTACGAACAACTAAAGTAGCATTCACAGGCAAGATGGCACCACCGGCGGTCATCTTACCATCGTCATCAATAATCTTGATATGAGGGCTAAGTTTACGATTCTTTGCTTCGATAATAACCATCTGCTTCTTACCACCCTCAACGGCTTCTATCCGGTACGTTTCGTTATTTTTAAAATCTTGTAGCGACACCGTACCTTCTTTGCGTGCTAAAATGATATCCGTGTAAGGATCCCACTGAAAAAGAACCTGGCCAGCATCGATTTTATCATTATCATTAACCAATACGCTTGCACCATATGGCACATTATATTGTGCCCGCGGACTATTATTCTCGTCCAGTATTGAAATTTTTCCATGCCTGACCATACAACGTGTTATTTTTATTCCAGTATCATCTATAGTGGTAGCCAATTCAAAATTTTCGGAAAATTTCAATTTGCCTGATATTTTGGTTTTCAATTCAGACTGCTCAATAATGCGTGTTGCTGTACCACCAATATGGAAGGTACGTAATGTAAGCTGAGTCCCTGGTTCACCAATACTCTGAGCAGCCTGGATACCAACTGCAGTTCCAAGATTCACTATCGCATGCATTGAAAGATTCCAGCCATAGCAATTTGCACAAACCCCACGATTAGAATCACAAGTAAGCACTGATCTAATCCTAACTGATTCAACATTACTGTTATCAATTATTTCAGCTTCTTTTTCCGCGATTAATGAACCAGCGGGAATTTTCACTTCACTATCAACAATAAAATCATCCAGAAGCGTACGACCTAAAATACGATCGGCTAATGGTTCAATTACTTCTTCACCTTCTTTTAAGTCAGAGATTTCAATACCATTGATCGTCCCGCAATCAATTTCATTCACAACTACATCCTGCGCTACATCCACTAATCGTCTGGTCAGATAGCCAGCATCCGCTGTTTTCAATGCCGTGTCAGCTAAACCTTTACGAGCACCGTGAGTAGAAATAAAGTATTCCAATACCGACAAACCCTCCTTGAAATTAGAGGTAATTGGATTTTCAATAATTTCACCCTTACCACCAGTCATAGCTTTTTTTGGTTTAGCCATCAATCCACGCATGCCAGCCAACTGCTTAATCTGGTCCTGACTTCCGCGAGCACCAGAATCTGCCATCATATAGACTGGATTGAAACCCTGATCATCGTTCATCAGACCTTCCATCATTTTAGCTGCAACCTTGTAAGTGGCATGAGTCCACACATCGATCACTTTATTATACCGTTCACCATCAGTCAACACCTGACGGTCAAATTTTTCACGAATTGAATTAACCGCTTCCTGGGCTTCGTTTATAATTTCATCTTTCTGCTTCGGAATCATAATATCGCGAATTGAAATCGAAATACCACTTTGAGTAGCAGTTTCAAAACCAATTCTCTTTAAATCATCCAGGAACAGTACGGTGCGGTAATTGCCCGCCAATAAATAACTTTCGTTAACAATTTTCTCCAGCTTACGTTTTGAGATCATCTCATCAACATATGCTAATTCACTTGGCATGATTGAGTTAAATAATGCCCGGCCAACGGTTGTGTTTTTATACCATTTACCATTGTACCGGAGATCGATAATTGTATTTAATTCAACTACATTATTTTCATAAGCCAGACGCACTTCATCGATACTCCCGAATTTGCTACCTTCACCCTTGGTTCCTTTGCGTTGTCTGGTTAAATAATAACAACCTAGAACCATATCCTGTGAAGGAATAGCGATTGGCTTACCATTTGCCGGGTGTAAAATATTATGGCTCGAGAGCATCAAAATCCGCGCTTCTATTTGAGAAGGAATAGAAAGCGGCACATGCACCGCCATCTGATCACCGTCAAAGTCAGCATTAAAAGCTGTGCATACCAATGGATGGATTCGAAGTGCTTTTCCATCAACAAGAACTGGTTGAAAAGCCTGAATACCAAGGCGATGCAGTGTTGGTGCACGGTTGAGTAAAACAGGATGATCCTTAACAACATATTCTAGAACTTCATATACCACCGGATCACGATTCTCGACCATTAATTTGGCGCTACGTGGAGTTTGCGCCAACCCCCGTGCAATCAACTCATGAATCATATGCGGTTTGAATAATTCAAGTGCCATATTCTTTGGTAAACCGCATTCATTTAACCGTAGCTCCGGCCCAACTACAATCACTGAACGGCCGGAATAATCTACACGCTTCCCAAGTAGATTCTGGCGGAAACGTCCGGTTTTACCCCGTAACATATCCGACAAGGATTTTAACGGGCGTCGGGTTCCACTACGAATAGCCGTACGGCGACGACTATTATCAAATAAAGCATCCACAGCTTCCTGTAACATCCTTTTTTCATTACGCAGAATGACATCAGGTGCTTTAATATCTATCAACTGTTTAAGACGATTATTACGAATAATTATCCGCCGGTAAAGGTCATTCAAATCACTAGCTGCAAAGCGCCCGCCTTCCAAAGGAACCAGAGGGCGTAATTCAGGCGGTATCACCGGTAATACCGAGACAATCATCCATTCAGGACGATTTATTTTTTGTTTACCAGGATCAGGAATGAAAGATTTCACCACTTTCAAACGTTTTAATGCTTCTTTCTGAGCCTGTTTTGAACGGGATGTCTTCAGAATATTTTCCAACTCGTTAGCAAGGCTTATAGTATTTATCCGAGCTAATATATCCCTGATTGCCTCGCCGCCCATGGAAGCTAAAAAATAGTTTTCTTCAACCTTATCATCTTCGGAGACCGCATTAAAACCAAATTCCCGTTCAAGTTGTAAATACTCTTCTTCTTCAATTAAATCGAGTCTTTTTTTATCGCTTTTACCCGGATCAACGACAACAAATGTTTCATAGTAAATGATCCTTTCAAGGATTTTTGTCGATAAACCGATTAAATAACTAAGCTTACTGGGAATTGACCGTAAATACCAGATATGAACCACCGGAACAGCCAGAGTTATATGCCCCATTCTTTCACGGCGTACTTTTTTCCGAGTTACTTCAACACCACAACGATCACAGATAATACCTCGGTACCGGATACCTTTATACTTACCGCAGTGACATTCATAGTCTTTAAC
This sequence comes from Fidelibacterota bacterium, assembly GCA_013203115.1. GTDB lineage: Bacteria > Fidelibacterota > Marinisomatia > Marinisomatales > TCS56 > JABMQW01. Next base: position 7,291 of record JABMQW010000176.1, on the reverse strand, counting down.
CGGACCAAAGATTTTTTCACAAAAAAGACCATCTTTTTCCGGTTTATAGGAACGGTAATTAATCGTTTCCGGTTTTAATACTTCCCCGTAAGAACGGGCTAAAATCATCTCTGGCGAAGATAACCCGATGGTTATCGTAGAAAAACCACGTTTGGTATCAACTTTCGAAGATTGAATGTAAGTCAAGCTTAGGCTCCCTTATTCAAGTTCAACATCTATGCCCAATCCCTGTAATTCTTTAATCAGAACATTGAAGGATTCCGGAATGCCATAAACGGGAAGGTCTTCACCGCGGACAATGGCATTGTACACTTTTGAACGACCATCGACATCATCTGACTTAACCGTTAATATCTCATGCAATGTATGAGCCGCACCATAAGCTTCCAGTGCCCAACATTCCATTTCCCCAAATCGTTGTCCGCCGAACTGAGCTTTACCGCCTAAAGGTTGTTGCGTAATCAATGAGTATGGTCCCGTTGAACGAGCATGCATTTTATCATCAACCATATGGTTGAGTTTCATCATATAAATTTTACCGATCGTAATTGGCTTATCAAATTTTACGCCGGTTCTACCATCAATCAGGGTGGTTTTTCCAGAGGCTGGTAAACCTGCCGCGGTCATTTCCTCGATTACCTGTTCTGGTCTGGCACCGTCAAATGCAGGTGTTTCGTATTTAAGTCCCAAGATATCCCCAGCCCAACCTAACATGGTTTCATAAAGCTGCCCCAGATTCATTCGTGATGGTACACCCAAAGGATTAAGTATGATATCTATTGGGGTTCCATCTTCGCGGAAAGGCATATCCTCTTCAGGAACGATCGTAGCAATAACACCCTTATTTCCGTGCCGCCCAGCCATTTTATCTCCGACTTGGATTTTCCGTTTATTGGCGACAAATACTTTTGCTAGTTTTAGGATACCCGGTTGCAGTTCATCCCCCACACGTAGTTTGAATACTTCCCGTTCCAGATGATCCTCAATCTCCTGCCACAACCTCCGGTAAGAACCCCAAACCGTACGAATATTCTCCCATACGGTTTTATCTTCAACCCAGGACTCATCCTGAGCAAAACGTTCAAGATCAAAACTCAGTAAGCGCTTGGATGTGAGCTTAGTTGATTTTTTTATTAGTGTGCGCCCGGTGCTAACATCGCGTATACCATAGGATATCTGGTTTATCAGTAGTTCAAACAGTTTGGTATCCCGGGCGGTTTTCAGTTCTTTCTTTTCTTCCCCGGCTTGTTTCTGTAACCCATCAATGACCTGACGTTCCTCGGATCGGTTGCGATGATCGCTTTTTTGAAACAGTTTGGTGTCAATTACGACACCTTTGATACCTGGATCAGCACGTTTAGAAGCATCTTTAACTTCACCGGCTTTTTCACCAAAAATAGCTCGTAATAATTTTTCTTCGGGGGTGGGATCGGTTTCTCCCTTGGGAGTCACCTTTCCGATAAGTATATCACCTTCTTTTATGCGCGCCCCAATTCGCACTATACCACTTTCATTTAATTCCTTGGTTGCCTCTTCACTAACATTGGGAATTTCAGGCGTTAATTCTTCTTCACCTCGTTTTGTATCGCGGACTTCCAGTTCAATTTCATTGATGTGCATCGAAGTAAAAACATCATCCTTTACCAAACGTTCACTAAGAACAATTGCATCTTCAAAATTGTACCCGCGCCAAGGCATAAAAGCTACCATCACATTAGACCCTAAAGCCAACTCACCATTATCAGTACTAGTACCATCGGATATGACTTGTCCCTTTTTAATCCTTTGTCCAGTCTTAACGAGTGGTCGTTGATTCTGACAAGTATTTTGGTTGGTACGCTGAAATTTATGCATACGTATGGTGATCAGATTTTCACCTTCGATCAAGGTTAAGTTATCAGAAATAACTTCAGTCTTCAGGATAATTTTTTCCGAATCGACGTATTCAACTATTCCATCCTCGGGAGCCTTGATACAAGTTCGGGAATCTTCTGCTACTTTCCATTCTAAACCAGTCCCGACAATTGGTACTTTCGGATTCATCAACGGTACCGACTGACGTTGCATATTCGATCCCATTAGTGCTCGGTTCGCATCATCATGATCTAAAAATGGGATTAAGGCTGCGGCAACGCTAAGAATCTGATTCGGAGCCACGTCCATATATTCGATCTTATCCGGTTTAACCATTGGGAAATCGCCCTTGATACGCACTCTAATACTATCCTCAATCAATCGATTTCGATCTTGACGGTCTAATGCGATATTAGATTGGGCAATTATTACACGATCTTCATCGTCGGCTGATAAATATTTTATTTTGTTCATGGCATAAGCTGAACCATCTTTCCGCTCAACAATCCGGTAAGGCGCCTCAATGAAGCCGTGCTTGTTAACTTGACCAAGTAAAGCAAGCGAAGAAATCAAACCAATGTTCGGACCTTCAGGTGTTTCTATAGGACAAAGACGACCATAATGCGTATAGTGCACGTCACGAACCTCAAAACCAGCCCTTTCTCTGGTCAAACCGCCTGGTCCAAGTGATGAAATACGACGTTTGTGAGTAATCTCTGCTAGGGGATTTGTCTGATCACCAAATTGGGATAGCTGACTGGTACCAAAAAAAGTATTGATAACAGTGGTTACAACCCTCGAATTAATCAAGTCCTGCGGTGTAAGACTCTCTGATTCTCTTAAATTCATTCGCTCCAGGATTGTACGCATCATTCGGCTTAGCGCAACGCTGAATTGATTGGTTAATTGTTCACCAATCGTTTTTACACGCCGGTTACCCAGATGGTCAATATCATCGGAACCACGTTCACCTTTCCGCATATCGACCAGGAATGTAATTACTTGAATAATATCGTCAATAGTCAGTACAGTATTTTCTACCGGCACGTCCAAAGCAAACTGTTGATTCAGACGATACCGCCCAACCTGACCAAGGTCATATTTTTTAGGGCTGAAAAATATCCGTTCGATGAATTTCTGCGCAGTTTCCAAATTGGGAGGATCGCCGGAACGAAGCAGTTTATAGAGCAAGCCTAATGCTTCTTCAGTATTTGAAGTCGGATCCTTGTGCATTGTATTAAGCAGTAATTGAGCAGTGATATTTTTATCGCCATTCACAATTTCGATCGACTCAATACCAGCTTCGATTAATGTTTCAAGAACTTCTTCGGTAACAATAGTGCCACCCTCAAAGTAGATTTCACCGGTCTTAGTATTTACGATATCACTAGTAATGGTTGCACCGATTGAAGCACGAGCTTTTTTATAACCAACCTTCACTTTTTCAATACATTTAAAAGCACGGAAAATATCAGCATTAGTCGAGAATCCCAGTGTACGTAACAGTATTGTTACCGGGAATTTCCGTCGTCGATCTATAATAGCAAAAAGGCAATCATTAATATCGGTGGTAAAGTCTACCCAGGAACCACGGAAAGGAATAATACGCGCCTGGAATAATCTCGTACCGTTGGGATGAATTGAGTCATCAAAAAACACCCCCGGCGATCTTTGTAACTGTGAGACGATCACCCTTTCGGCACCATTAATTATAAAGGTTCCTTTTTCGGTCATCCGTGGTAAATTACCAAAGTAGACCTCCTGCTCAATACTCTGAGCATATTCGTTTTTATTATCCTCATCGGTAATATGCAGGATCAACCGGGCTTTAAGTGGTACTGAGTAAGTAATGCCACGGTCAATGCATTCTCCCGGTCCATATTTCGGTAAACCGAGAAAATAGCTCTTGAATTCAAGAACATAATTACGATGAGGATCCTCGATTGGAAAAGCATTGTTAAATACTTCTTCCAAACCAATCGATTCCCGTTCATCCTCCGGAATATATTCCTGAATAAAATCCTGAAACGAACCCGTCTGAACTGCAAGTAAATCAGGAATACCAACTATCGAGGTGATTCGTGAAAAGGTAACCCGCTGTGTATGCTGATTAATAGTGGCTCCCAAAAAAGCCTCCTATGTCAATTAATGATTGTGGGACAGTTGACTGAAACTATTATAAAGTCTATTATTTAAGTTCAACCGTGGCACCAGCCTCTTCCAGCTTGGCTTTAACTTCTTCAGCTTCGGCTTTGCTAACGGCTTCTTTAACAGTTTTAGGTGCGCTATCTACCAGTTCCTTGGCTTCTTTCAAACCAAGACTTGTTAACGAGCGAACGACCTTAATGACACTGATCTTCTGTTGACCAACGACAGTAAGTACAACATCAAACTCGGTTTGCTCTTCCGTGGCGGCAGATTGTCCACCGGCTAAGGGAGCGGCGGCCATGGCAACGGGAGCAACGGCAGTAACACCAAATTTCTCTTCAATATCTTTTACCAGATCCGCAATTTCCAACATGTTCGCTGATTCAAGATACGTTAAAACGTCTGCTCTTGTAATCTCAGACATTATTTAACTCCTATGCTTTCTATGAATTAGGATTTTTGTTCTCTTAAGCTATCAAGCACATTTACCAAATTGCTTAAGGGCGCATTTAATGTAGCAGCTAATTTGCTCATCGGCTGCTGTAACCCAACTAACAACATTGCCAGCGATTCATCGCGGGTGGGTAAATTCGCCAACCATTCAAGGGTATCACCATCAAGTAATTTTCCTTCAAACAATATCCCTTTAACAGTAGGTTTTTCGTGCTTTTTTACAAAGTTTTTCAGAATTTTTGCTGGGGCAGTAGGCTCCGCATATGAAATAGCCATTGCTGTGGAACCGGTCAGAACCTCAGACAGATCCATCAGTTTATTATTCATAGCGGCGAGATTAATCAGAGTGTTTTTAGCTACCCGGTATTCAATCTCCGACTTAAAAAACTGACTTCTTAAATCAGTAATGGCAGCAACATCCAACCCCAAATAATCAGTAAAATAAATTGCTTTAGCTGTCTTAAGTTTTTTTGAAAGCTCTTCAACAAGGGCGATATTTTTTGTATTCGGCATAATCTATAACCTCATCGTGACATGATCGACACGTACACCGGGACCCATAGTCGATGAGATGGTGACCCGTTTCAAAAACTGACCTTTTACGGCGGCCGGACGAGCTTTCAGTACTGTATTAAAAATTGCTTTAATATTTTCCACCAAAGCGGCACTTTCGAATGATATTTTACCGCAGGCGGAATGAATAATACCAGTTTTATCAACCCGCAGTTCGATTTTACCGGCTTTCATTTCTTTAACCGCACTCACTACATCATTAGTTACTGTTCCGCTTTTTGGATTGGGCATTAATCCCTTGGGACCTAAAATTTTACCCAAACGACCCAATTCAGGCATCATATCCGGTGTGGCAATTACCTTATCAACATCACACCAACCGGCTTTAAATTTTTCAATAAATTCAGTATTCCCAACATAATCAGCGCCAGCTTTCTTAGCAGCTTCTTCCTGAGGTCCACGGGTGATTACCAGCACTTTTATATCTTTTCCAGTACCATTAGGCAGCGTAGTGGTTACACGAATATTCTGGTCAGCATGCCGCGGATCTACCCCAAGATTAATAGCAATATCGACTGATTCATCAAACTTGGTAAATTTGAATTCCTTAACCATGTCGACTGCTTCTTCGACTGAATATTCTTTGGTCTTATCAAATTTTGCTGTAATTGTTCGTATATTTTTTGTCTTTTTCATCGGCTTTATTATTTAACCTCTATTCCCATACTAACAGCCGTTCCACTAATCATTCTCATCGCCTGTTCAATTGTATTCGCATTTAGATCAGGCATTTTTAATTCAGCAATTTTCCGAATATCATCTTCAGAAACAATACCAACCTTATTACGGTTAGGCTCGGCTGATCCCTTATCGACCTTGGCTGCTTTAATCAATAACACCGAGGCCGGTGGTGTTTTAATTATAAAAGTAAAACTCCGATCAGCGTAAACATTAATTTCCACCGGGACAATCATTCCGGATTGATCCTGGGTTTTGGCATTATAAGCCTTACAAAATTCCATAATATTAACACCATGTTGGCCTAAAGCAGGGCCGATGGGTGGCGCCGGACTAGCTTTTCCAGCCGGAATCTGTAACTTAATCATTGCGATGACTTTTTTGGCCATATTCCTACACTATTTTTCTAATTCAACTTGCAAAAAATCTAATTCAATCGGAGTCGGACGACCAAAAATACTAACAGTAACTTTTACCTTATGTTTTTCGGCGTTGACTTCCTGCACAAACCCTGAGAAATCCATGAAAGGTCCATCTACAACCTTCACGGCATCTCCAACTTTGAAAGGATGGGCCATTACTTCGCGTCCATCCATTCCTTCTACTTCACCAAGAATACGATTAATCTCTTCCGGTTTTAATGTTTGTGGTTCACCATGCGGACCTACAAAACTGATTATACCATTAAGACTTTCAACCAGATATCGCGATTCGTTGGTTAATTCCATCTTGATAAATAAATACCCAGGGAAAAATACTTTGTTGCGTACTTTCTTTTTCCCCTCGCGCATCTCAATCACATTTTCCGAAGGCACCAGTACCTCAACAATTTCTTCAGACAATTCATTCCGCTCAGCTTCCAGAATTAATGCTTCACGGATTTTTTTCTCCTTACCAGAGATTGCACGTAATGTATACCAGTCCATTTTCAGAGTAGAACACTTAACACACGTGATAAAACAATATCCACGACAAAGAGAAAAATACTCAGCAGAACCGATAGCGAGAGAACAATAAAGGTCGACCCGCGTAGTTCTTCCCACGTTGGCCAAGATACTTTTTTCAATTCAAACTGAACGTCTAATAGAAATTGTTGGATTTTCTTAAGCATAGTTTCTAACGCTTTTTATTTCGCAGGAGTGGCAGGAATCGAACCCGCAACCCCCGGTTTTGGAGACCGGTGCTCTGCCAGTTGAGCTACACTCCTATCCATTTCAATTAGCGACAACATAGGACTAGATTGAGTAATAGAATTCCAAACAACGTATTCAAGAGTTACTTGGTTTCTTTAAATACGACGTGTTTACGAATTATCGGATCGTATTTCTTATATTCAACCCGCTCCGGATGTAGTCGACTGCTTTTAGTGATAGTGTACCGATAACCGGTACCGGCTGTGCTCTCAATGTGAATTATAGTGCGTTTACTGTTACCGGCCATATTCTTACTCGATAATTTCGGTTACGACACCGGCGCCAACCGTATGTCCGCCTTCGCGAATCGCAAAACGCAATTCCTGATCCATGGCTATTGATGTAATCAATTTTACTTCCATCTCCACATTATCACCAGGCATTACCATCTC
>JABMQW010000020.1 GCA_013203115.1 Fidelibacterota bacterium | reverse complement strand
CTTCGAGGCTCTGCCTCGGGGTAGTTCATTTTATTGAAAATGTCGCAATACCCGCAACGCCCGCAGGGTATTCCAGCGACTGGGGGCACCAATTTTTTCCAGCTCGAAATGCACCTGTCCCGGATGCTTGTTCTGAACCGGCCAGGTACTATCTTTGCGGCGTTTTTTCAATAGAATGTCAAGGGCTGGCTGCATCCGGCTATCATAACCAATGCCCGCCTTTTGGAAATAATCCAGGGCTCGGAGAATATCATAGTGCCAGCGACAGGGATAAGACAGGAGCAGGAATTGCGGATTTATGGTTTTACTCGTACGATGGGATTGGAACAGACGATGTTTCAGAATAAACTCGACCCCCTGCTGTTCCACTTCACTGATATGATCTAATTTATATTTACCACCTGAACGGCGGTATTCCAGGAAGCCTTCCAGAACCGACAGGGTGGTGTGCAGCGAACTGTGGATGGCGCCGTGCAGGTGACGGCAATTCTAGCCGCCATCTGCCATCTGGGTATTCAGCAGGAAATCGATTATCGAATCCAGGGTCGGGTGTCCCGGTTGAAACCAGGCTCCGAAATCAAGTACCATGCCCCCCAGACAGACATCGCTAACCTGGTGCTGCGGGAAATAATTAATACCACCATCCTGCTCATGGCAGTGGTCCAGGATCATAAAAACACTGGCACGAGCCTGAAGATTGGCGGCCGGCAGTCCCAGGTTCTTCAAATCCTGCAGGGTGTAGTGGGTGGAAGTCCATTTAGGCTGGTAGTAGCCGCGGCCCCAGTGACCATTCGCATTCTGCAGAGCCAGGTAGCGAGCACCCCAGCCTTCGGAGGCAATTCGCTCCTGGAGCTTTTTAACGGTGGTCTGATCCGAGTCTATCAGGTCACGGTGCACCTGATATTGAATTGTTACATCGCCAGCCAGTAACCAGTTAATAACTATCATTCCATTTTGATTATCCACGGTCGTTCTCGGCATTTTTACTAGGAAATTACAAATGCTTTGATATAGACGACGAGTACCAGGTTTTTACCCATAAGGCTGCCGGCTTGGAGTTGATCCATCCGGGACAGTAACTTTATTAACTGACCAGCATGCAGAATCCAAAGTTATTCAAATCAATCAGGCAGTTGCCTGAAATCTACCGAAATAACCGGTTATGACTTTTGAAATAGCTTTCGTTCTGACTATCCTGGTGCTGGCGGTGCTGCTGTTCGTAACCGAGTGGCTACGGGTGGACCTGGTGGCTTTTTCAGTCCTGCTGATCCTGGCGCTGACCGGCATCATCACCCACAACGAAACCCTGGCCGGCTTTAGTAATAAGGCGGTGGTAACAATTGCCGCGATCCTGGTCCTCAGCGCCGGCCTGCACCGGACCGGCATTGCCCACATCGTGGGTAATAACATTATGAAGCTGGCTGGTAACAGCCAGTTACGTTTGCTGATTATCATGATGGCCACGGTGGGTATCTTCTCCGGCTTCATGAATAATATCGGTGTGGCCGCCCTCCTGCTGCCCGTTGTTCTGGAGATTGCCAAACGCACCCGCCAGTCGCCATCCAAACTGCTGATCCCGCTGGCTTTTGCCTCCCTGCTGGGCGGACTTACCACCCTGATCGGCACGGCGCCAAATATTCTGATCAATACGGCCCTGCAGGATCATGGCTACACATCTTTCCGCCTTTTTGATTTTACGCCCCTGGGTTTGATCGTTCTGGCGGTCGGTATCATCTACATGGCATTTTTCGGTCGCCATCTGCTACCGGATCGCGATCTGGGGCGAGACACCAGCCTGGCGGATATGCTGACCAGCCAGTACGGATTGCACAAGCGGCTTATTACACTGCATTTGCCCGAGGGATCACCGCTGGCGGGACGCAATCTGGCCGGTAGTCGGCTGGGAGCAGCATTGGGATTCAATGTACTGGCGATTATGCGCAAGCATACCACCTTTCTGGCGCCGGGTCCGGAAGCGGAAATCCATGCCGATGACAAACTTCTGGTCGAAGGCCGGACCGAAAACCTTGAAATGCTGCGGGAGTGGCGACACCTGGTCTTGAAGCGCGGCTGGCTGATCGGTGAACATGAGCTATCCGCCGCCCTGGATTCCATAACCATGCGCCTGACCAGTCATTCTACCAAACTCGGTAAAACCCTGAAAGAGGCGGGCTTCCGGCAGGAGTATGGTGTCAATATCCTGGGCGTTGTCCTGAACGGCCGAGCCAAGGTCACTAAGTTGTCCCAGTATCGGCTAAACGAGGATGACACCCTGATTGTCATAGGTAAAGCACCTGAGATCGAAGAGCTTAAAAACGATCGTCAATTCACTGACTTCAAGCGACTCACGGCGCGCGACCTGGCGCTTAAGTATCAGTTGCATCGCCAGGTAATCGGTATCAGCCTGCCGGAGGACTCAGCCCTGGACGGGAAATCGATTACTGAAAGCCGGATGAAGGGTGCCCTGGGTATCAACGTACTGGCAATCCAGCGGCAGGGCGAGACCGTTTTTATGCCGGCTCCGGATTTTATCTTAGCAGCAGGCGATACTTTGATTGTACTGGGACAACGGGAGGTGCTTGATACACTCCACGGCCTGCAGTCGCTGGAAATGGAAGAAAAACTGGATATCAACCTGGAAGAGCTGGAATCTGACAAGGTCGGGGTGGCCGAGATAGTTCTGGCTCCAAGAACCACAGTACTCGGTAAAACTCTGGGTTCTCTGCATTTCAGGGATAAATACGGCCTGTCCGTACTGGCGATCTGGCGCAAGGACCGGGCTTTCCGAACCAATCTGCGGGACCAGGAACTGGAAGCGGGAGATGCCCTGCTGGTCTATGGCAAGCACGAACAGTTGGCCCGTCTACAGCAGGATTCGGACTTCCTGGTACTGACCGGCATCGACCAGGAAATTTACCAGAAGGAAAAGGCGCCAATCGCAGGAGCCATCGAAATCGGCGTGCTGGCAACGGTAGCGCTGGGGTGGTTGCCGATCTATATCGCAGCACCGCTGGGCGCCACCCTGATGGTGCTGACCGGTTGTCTCTCCATGAATGAAGCCTACAAAGCGATCGAGTGGAAAGCCGTTATCCTGATCGTAGGAATGCTGGGAATGGGGCTGGCCATGCAGAAAACCGGCGCCACGGCAATGCTGGCTCATAACCTGCTGGGCGCTCTGGATTTCATGGGACCGATTGGAATCCTGGCAGGAATATTTATCATCACCTGCGTTTCCGCCCAGATCATGCCCACGGCGGCCGTTGCGGTGATCATGGCCCCCCTGGCCCTGAATGCAGCGGTGGATTTTAACCTGTCACCCCAGGCCCTGCTGATGGTGGTGGCTCTGGGCAGTTCCAGCGCCTTCCTCAGCCCGGTGGGACACCCGGTGAATCTGCTGGTTATGGGGCTGGGCGGGTACCGCTTTACCGATTATACCAAAGTCGGCCTGCCACTGGTTTTCCTGTTGCTGCTGATCGCCGTATTCGTTCTGCCGCTGCTGTGGCCCTTGACGGGGTGAGGGAGTGACAAGTGACAAAGGAAGGCGGCTGCCAATCCCGGTTTCGCGATCCAAACCACGAAATATTATATTTTAGAATCTTTTTTTGTTGGATTAGCTCTAATTAGCCCTGAAATAGGCCGATCAAGATCAGGACAATTGTCAGGCCGAACAAGATGTACTGAGGTACCGACTTGGTAATCAGCTTGACCTCGCCCCGCTTCAAGCACAATACGGTGAAGATGATAAGATTGCCGATCAGAACCAGTAGGATAAAGAAAACCAGGCTGATAAGTCCTTCCTTCCAAAAGGCTGCCAGGAACAGGAAAAATGCACTTAGAGCCAGAACCCAGGTAAGTTGGTGCCAGGGCACGTAGACCGACAAGTAGGTGGAAGCAGTCAGGTCAACCTTCCTGATCCTGGGAAATACTTTTTTCTCACCCCACCAGGCATGAGCAAAGGCTAGCAACAGCAGCAGAAGAGCGGAGAGGAGGAAGTAGATGTTCATTTGCTTTCCCCTTTTTTATATAGTTGTTTCTGTTCTTTCCCCATCTTCTCACAAGCGTACTGGTAAATTAAACGCGGGGCGCTGTCTTTGTACTTTAAGAGGAAAGCTTCGATGGGCTTAGGCTGGAGCTTCCAGGCTTCCCGCAGGAACCAGCCCAGACCTTGCTGTACTTTCTTGGCCGGGTCGTGCATCAAGGGTTCAATCAAGTCCAGGAGCGGCGTGATATTTTTAGTGTCGGGAAGGATCTCGATCAAGGTCACCGGCACAGCCCGGCGCTGGTAGGTGTTGGCTGCCTCTCGCCAGGGCGCTAGGGCTACAATTGTTACGACTTTATTTTTCAGCAGCGGTCCGGTGATATCCCGGCAGACGACATCGCAGTGCGCCCAGTTCACAATCCCAAGCTCGAACCAGTGTCCAACCGCAGCAAAAGTGGCGGAGGAAAATTGGTCGGTAAAATGTTTCAGCAGGTGCGTGGCGAAGTAAGTTTCTTCGTATTTGTGGCTGGCAACCAGCAGGCCACCCAATTTGTAAACCAGTTTAATGGTGATGTTCTCGCTGGCCAGAATTTCGTTAACTTTGGTTTCCAGTACTCCTTTACCCAGGCCGTAAGCATCGTAGCCTTCGGTAAAATAACGGGCGTATTTGGTGACTATCGCCGGGTCGGCGTTAGCTCGGCAGTAGTTAATAATTTCCTGGTATAGCTCAGTTGGTTGCATAATTCCCCGGTTATTACTTCCAGGGAAAGTTAGGGAGAAATAGCTTGGTAAACAAGCAGTTACGGGATGGGACATTAGATACCAGTTTCTAATTTGCATTCTGCTGTGCCTTCCCGTTCCCGGCAATAAATAAAAATTGTTTGCTGGGATTTGAATATTCATCGTATATTTACGATATACAATAAGGAACTAATATGGCTGTTACCAAAGCAGACCAATTTAACACAGTGGATATTCAACTGGCGGAAATTGCCAAAGCACTGGCCCATCCGGCCCGGATTCGTATCCTGAAAATCCTGACGGATATGAATGTCTGCATGTGCGGAGATATTGTTGACCAGTTGCCTCTCTCCCAGGCCACCGTTTCCCAGCATTTAAAAGAATTGAAACGGGTAGGCCTGATCCAGGGAAATGTGGAAGGACCTAAGACCTGCTATTGCGTGAATAGCACTTTTATCAGTCTAGCCCGAAAACAGTTCAGCGATTTGTTTTCCATGGTCTGCTGCGGAACCGTGTGTAAATAAGGAGAAAAACATGAATGATCAAACAGAAATAAAAACGATTGTAAAAGAAAAATACGGCGATATCGCTCAAAAAGCGACGACCTCTTGTTGCGGTAGTAAACCATCCTGCTGTGGACCGGTGGAAGGAACGGATTACAGCATTATCGGAGACGAATATAGTGGAATAGAAGGTTATGTCCCCGAAGCTGACCTGGGCTTGGGATGTGGTTTGCCAACCGAACATGCCGGCCTGAAACCGGGTCAGACCGTGGTCGATCTGGGCTCCGGGGCAGGGAACGATGTTTTCGTGGCTCGTTCTATTGTCGGGAATAGCGGAAAGATAATCGGAATCGATATGACCGATGAGATGATAGCCTTGGCTGATCAAAATAACCGGAAGCTGGGATATGATAATATTGAATTCAAATTGGGCGAAATTGAAAGTCTGCCGCTGGAATCAAATACGACCGATGTGGTGATCAGTAATTGTGTGCTGAATTTGGTTCCGAGTAAAAACAAGGCTTTTGCTGAGATTCACCGGATTCTGAAGCCGGGTGGTCATTTTTGTGTCTCTGATATCGTTTTAAACGGAGTCTTGCCGGAGAAACTTCGTAAATCGGCGGAAATGTATGCCGGCTGTGTATCCGGTGCGCTGCAAGAAGAGGACTATCTTGCAATAATTAAACAATCCGGTTTTACTAACATCGAAGTAAAAAAGCGATCACTAATCGATTTGCCAAATAATGTTTTAAAAGAATATCTGTCGGCTCAGGAAATTGCCGCGTATCTGGCTAGCGATCCAGGGATTTACAGTATTACTGTTGTTGGTTACAAATAGAAATTTATAGCCCTGCCAGTTGAACAGCAGTTGTTTGTGATGTTTCAATAACACCGGATGCGCCTGTTCCAGGGTGCTTCTAACCTGTCCTTTTTAGTTAATCCTGGTTACATTTTACCCACAATTTGTCGGTAAACCAGGAAATGATAACATGCAGAAGATTCGTCACCTTTATCCCCGGATAACAGGACTAACAATCATTTTAATTATTTTAAGTAATTGCACTCCTGATTCTGGCAACAGCCAGACCGTCACAGTTCAAGCCCCCGATGGTTTGACCAAGATCGAATTTCGAATCCAGGAAGGAAAACCTTACTACCGTGTAATCCGGACCAGAAAGGCGCTAATAGACTGGTCCCGCCTGGGAATACGCCTCAAATCGGAACCGTCGCTGGACAGTCATTTAATGTTGACGAATACCGTCCATTCCAGCTTCGATGAAACCTGGGAACAGCCCTGGGGCGAGGTACGGGAAATCCGAAATCATTATAACCAGTTGAAGGTGGAATTGACCAGCGGTGCTCAAGGCCGGTTGATGAATATCGTCTTCCGGGCTTTCAATGACGGAATCGGCTTCCGCTATGAATTTCCGGAGCAGGAAAATTTGCAGGATTTCGTGATTCTGGACGAATTGACTGAATTCGTTCTTAATGCCGATCACCAGGCCTGGTGGATCGGGGCTTACCAGCACAACCGCTACGAATATCTTTACTCACAAACCGCAGTCAGTGAAATTGATACGGTTCATACACCTCTCACTATGCAAACCGCCGATGGAATTTATCTGAGTATCCATGAAGCCGCCCTGACGGATTATGCCAGCATGACGCTGGAGAACCGGGGGGACAACCGCTTGAAATGCGATCTGGTGCCCTGGGCAGAAGGTGATAAGGTGCGGGCCGCAGCGCCCCATGTATCTCCCTGGCGCACGATCCAGATTGCAGAGAATCCCGTCGACCTGATCACTTCCTACCTGATATTGAATCTTAACGAACCCAATCGGCTGGATGATGTTTCCTGGATCACACCCGCTAAATATATTGGTATCTGGTGGGGGATGCATATTGGTACCTACACCTGGGGGTCCGGTGATAAGCATGGCGCTACGACAGCGAATGTTCAGTGTTACATTGATTTCGCTGCTAAGCACGGTTTTCCTGGAGTGCTGGTGGAAGGCTGGAATACCGGCTGGGATGGGGACTGGGTGGCCAACGGCGATATCTTCAGTTTTACGGAAGCTCATCTAGATTTTGATCTGTCGCGGCTCAGCACGTACGCCGCCCGGAAAGGTGTAAAAATTATTGGACACCATGAAACCAGCGCCGGAACAGGTAATTATGAAGCCCAATTGGAAGATGCTTCCAAACTGTATCAGCAACATGGGATCAATACGGTTAAAACCGGGTATGTGGGACATGGTCAGAATATTATCCGCTATGAAAATGGCAAACCAACTGAGCGCCAGGAATGGCATCATGGACAGTATATGGTGCGTCATTATCGGAAAGTTGTTGAGACGGCGGCGCGTCATGGTATCATGCTGGATGTACATGAGCCGATCAAGGATACGGGCATCCGCCGGACCTGGCCGAACATGATGACCCGTGAGGGCGCCCGGGGGCAGGAATTCAATGCTTGGGGACCCGATGGCGGTAATCCACCGGATTACACGACGATTCTTCCCTTCACCCGCTGTCTGAGCGGACCATTTGATTTCACACCGGGCATATTCGATCTCTTTTTTGAACAGGCCAATAGACCGGATAGCCGGGTCAATACTACACTGGCCAAGCAACTGGCCCTTTATGTTGTGATCTACAGTCCTCTGCATATGGCGGCGGATCTGCCGGAGAATTACCGGGATCATCCCGCTTTCCAGTTTATTAAGGATGTGCCCACCGATTGGGAAGAAACAATAGTCCTGAATGGTGAGATCGGAGATTTTATCACCATAGCCCGTCAGGATCGCAACAGCGGGGACTGGTATATAGGCAGCATTAGCGACGAAAATGGCCGGGTTCTGGAGATCACATTAGATTTTCTGGATCCCAAGTGCAAGTACCGGGCTGAAATCTATGCTGACGCCCCGGAAGCGGACTGGAAGACTAATCCGTATGCCTATGAAATAAAGCGGAAGAAAATTAATTATGGGGATTGCCTGATATTAGATCTGGCTCCCGGTGGTGGCGCGGCCATCAGATTAGTGGAAGAGAGTGGTTAGCCGGAGCTATTATTCGAGTCTTAAAGATAGCTGGTGAACCACCTTTTTTCAGGTCAGATTCTTTTTTTTACCAATTGCCTTTCCAGGCGTCCAATAAGATACATGAATTGTCCTGCAATAAAGGGAATAAATCCTTTTACAGAATTGTCAAAAAGGTAGGTGAATAATTCAGCGAATGGATCAAACAGAACTGGTTGCGGCGGCGCGCAGCGGAGACCATAATGCTTTCCGGGAACTGGTTCGGTTACTGGAACCACGAGTGGCAGCGACGGTGATCGGAATGTTAGGGCACTGCCAGGAAGCGGAGGATGTTGGCCAGGAAACCTTCATTCGGTTTTATAACGCCCTGGATAAATTTCGTTGTGAAGCTAAGGTTGAAACCTATGTTACCCGAATTGCCATAAACCTTTCGCTGAATGAATTAAAAAGGCGTCAGCGTAAAGCGCTGCTGTTTGTCGATCAACCGGAAGCTGATCTGGAGAATTTAAGCAACCGGGAGATAGTGGAAATCGACCGTGATACACAGACCACGGTACGCCTGGCCGTCCGGCAGCTTGCACCCCGCTTTCGAGCGGTTATAGTCTTGCGGTTAATCGATGGCTATTCGACCCGGGAGACGGCGGAAATTCTGAATTTGCCAATCGGTACGGTCTTGTCCCGTTTGAGCAGAGCACAGAAGAAACTGAAAATCATTTTAGAACCGGTTTTTGAAGGAAAAGTATGAAGAATAAATGGCTGGATTTGCTCCGGCGTTCATTTGATGACCACCTGAGCCGGCCGGACCAGGAAACACTAAAGCGGGTTTTGGCTGAATCTGCTGAGTTAAGGTCTGAAAAGCGCCGGTTAACTGATCTGCGAAATTTGATTGCCTCGTCGTCGGTTGAATCATTCAGGCCATTCTTTACCGAGCGCGTCATGGATGTCGTAGCCGGTCGTAGGCAGACCCGGACCCCGGTTAACGGTTGGCGATCGGCCCTGGGCGAAGTATTTCGTCCGGTGGCGATAGCGGCGGCCTTAACAATTGTCGGTCTGCTCATATTAGGTCTGTCGATCTCCGGCAATCTTTCTCTGGAAGGCTTGCTGGGGATACCGGAATATTCGCTTGAAAATATTGTTTACGCCATGGAATAAGTTTGGAGAACAAGATGTTTAAAACAAAAACTAAAGCTGGTTTAATTCTGATTGGTACGCTGGTGCTCGGTATTATCATCGGTGTTCTTGGAAGCCGTTACCTGGTGGAAAAGCGCATCGGACGCATGGCTGGAATGCGCTATCAGAAAGGCTTTATTGAAGTATTTATCAGGTTGATCGATCCGGCGGAGGATCAGGAACAGGCTGTCCGGGCGGTTCTGGAAAAGCATCATGATCGCTTTCTTAAAATCATGGAAGGCCGAATGGTGGAAATCAGAACTTCCATGGATTCGCTTAAAGTGGAGTTGATACCATTATTGACGGAAGAGCAGTGCCGGATATTTGAAGAGCGTTTCATGAATAAGCGAATGGGGCGCTGGTCTAAGCCGCCCGGTTTTAGTCCGGGAAAGCCGGATAAACATCGACCAAAGCTTGGTGATCGAGATCATCACAGAAAATCCAAGCCTGGTATTTAACTGATAAAGGATTCTCAATGAAAAGATTTATTAAAACCGCAATGCTGTCACTTATTTTTCTAACTTTTCTTTTTACTGGCTGTAACCAGCCCAAATTGGACAGCGTCTGGTCCGGTGGAACCGTAATAATTGATGGCGATGATCAGGAGTGGCGCTCAAGTCAGTTCATGCCCAAAGGAGAGAAGATCGCCCTGGGAATAATGAATGACGAGGCCAATCTTTACTTGTCGTTCCGCACAGTCGATCAACAGACCATTATCCGGGCCTTGAGTCTTGGGTTTACAATCTGGATTGATCCCAAAGGTGGTAAGCGGCAGACCCTTGGTATTAAATACCCGGTTGGAACCGGACTCGGTGAAATGCGCGGTCTGCTGCGTGGCCGGCAGGATTCCTATGATGAGCGGGAGGGGCAGATCCGGTTACTCATGGAATCACAAACTATAGTTGATATTTATGGGCGGGACAATACATTGATCGACCGTATTTCACTGTCCAGTATTGACGATATTAAAATGAAATCGATGTACGCCCGTGGGCAGTTTATTTTTGAAGTTGGAATTCCTTTTTCAAGTATTGCCCAATACTTAGGCGGCCAGACGATCATCCCAGGGGCGAATATTGGAATTGGATTCTTTGCCGGTGAAATTGACCGGGAAGCGCTGCGATCGCAAATGGCCGGCCGTGGTGGTAGAGGCGGCAGTCGTCCCGGCGGTGGCATGGGTGGTCGTGGAGGTATGGGCGGTAGCCCTCCCGGAGGCGGCCTGGGACGTTCCGGTGGTGGCAATCGGCAGATGCCAGATGCGATGGAGGCCTGGTTTAAGGTAAAACTGGCCGAAGGTTAGCGTCGGCCTGGCACTTTAATCCGCCGTAGCTTTAGCTACTACGGCGCAGAAGGCTGTCTTGGGGTTCATACCCTTTGGCTACTTCGATGACATGACCATTATTTTAGCATTTTTAGCGTTTATTTCGCTGCCGTACCGAAAACAGACGACCTCTAAACTCTTAAATTCAAGGCGCGGTTTGCAATATCCGCACAATATTCTCGGCCGCTGATATTGCTATTAATCGAATGGGTATGGAAATTCACTGGCAAATTGGGAGTGTTTAAATGGTTCTTAAACTGATGAAAAAATGTTTACTGATTGTTTTACTGATTTTACTTACCGGCTGCGCCACAACCGTTCCGATCGCGACAGTGGTAATGATCTCCGAAGAGCCAGCCAAGGTGGTAACCGGTATTGAACTGTTAAAGCAGCAGGATTATGCCTTGCTGGAGGACAAGCGGGTAGGTCTGGTGACCAATGCCACCGGCGTAGATTGGAAACTGCACTCCACCGTGGATCTGCTGTATGAAGCTCCCAATGTCAATCTGGTGGCTTTATATGGACCCGAACATGGCGTGCGCGGCGCCCAGACTGCCGGTGAACATGTTGGATTTTATACTGATAAACGCACCGGGCTACCGGTTTTTTCCCTGTATGGTAAAACCCGCAAACCAACCCCGGATATGTTGAAGGGCGTGGACGTGCTGGTTTATGATATCCAGGGAATCGGCTGCCGCTCCTATACTTTTATCAGTACTTTGGGCGTGTGTATGGAAGCCTGTGCCGAGAATGATGTCGAATTTATGGTATTGGATCGCCCCAATCCGTTAAGTGGCAATCGGATCGAAGGTAATCTGGTGGAAGATGGTTATTTCTCTTTTGTGAGCCAGTTTCCGGTGCCCTACGTTTTTGGCCTGACGGTCGGTGAATTCGCCCGGATGCTGAACGGCGAAAGTATGCTGAAAGAAGGTATTCAATGCAATCTGACCGTGGTTCCAATGAAGCATTGGAAGCGATCTATGACTTTTGAAGATACGGGTCTGGAGTGGGTACCTACTTCGCCCCACATTCCCCATAAATATTCACCACTTTACTATGTCAGTACCGGTGTGATGGGTGAGCTGGGTGTTATTTCTGAAGGCGTAGGTTATACAGCGCCTTTCCAATTCGTCGGAGCTGAGTGGGTTGATGCCGATACATTAGCTACTGAGCTGAATTCGATTTGTCTGCCGGGGATTATTTTCCGTCCGGTGGTGTATAAACCCTTCTATGGCCGCGATATGGGAACTTACCTGGGCGGCATTCAGATTCATATTATTGATCCCGCGGAAGTTAATTTATTGAGTTTGCAATTTCAATATCTGGAAGCTTTGATAAAATTGTATCCTGAACAAAATCCTTTTGAGCTGGCTAAAGAAAACCGTCTGCGGATGTTCGATAAGGTAACGGGGTCAAACAAAGTACGAGAATTGTTCACTAAAAACTATCGCTATGCCGATGTGGAAGATTATCTGAATAAGGATGTGACCTCATTTAGGGAACGGACAAAAAAGTATTATTTATATAAATAGTGTCTATCTCTAAACTTAGTGTGTCGTTTAGAGTGTTTGTGTGTTTGAGTGTTAAAGTTCTTGGTTCTAAGTTTTGCTTGCGCCCATGTGGAACCAATATATAGGTAATACTTTAGTTTCAGAACATGGGAAGCACTTTGTTTACTCATTACTCCTCCGCCCCTCATCACCCCTGCTCTTTGCTCCTTGCTCTCTGCTTAACCTCGGGCAATCCAACGCACAATATTACCAAGTTTGGCTGGCGTACCCTGTAGCAGGATACCCACCCTAAAGATACGTCCACCGGCCCAAACTGTAAAAATAGTAAATATAATTACTCCAATAACCCCAACCCAGGGCTGCCAGGCGGGAATCGCCACTGGTGTACTCATACGCAGGACCATCAACATGGGCGTAAAAGGTGGTATCAGGCTTACCCAGGTGGCAAATGTGCTCAGAGGCTCTTTCAATATGGGAAACATGATGAACATGGGAATCATATTGGGCAGCATGGCCGGGAAAGACAGGTTCTGAGCATCCTTGGCATCGTTACAGGCCGAGCCGATGGCAGTCATGACGGACCCCATCATGGTGATCAGCAAAATCAGGAAGGTCAAGAACCAGGGTAGCACATCTAAGGGGATTTTTTCTTCCACGCCATATTTAGTGACAGCGAAAATCCCCATGGTCAGATATACCAGGGCGACTGTCAGAGCCACACCCAAACCGCCCAATACTTTTCCCATCATGAATTGAAATGGCCGTACTGATCCCAGAATAACTTCCGCGATCCGTTGGGTTTTTTCTTCCATAACCGAATTCAGAAGGGGCATTGCTCCCATCATTGTCATCAAAAACATCAGCATCATCATGATCAGCGGAGCCAACAGTGCCTCCAGTTCACTGGTTCGTTCCGCATCTTTAATTTCACCAGTTTCATCCATCGTTACCAGACCCATACCCTCCACTGATATCCAGTAAAAAAGGTCCTGCACTTCCGCTTCATCGATACCGGCTTCTTCCAGGCGATAGCGCCGCAGACGGTCATTCACGGGCTGGCGTAACCAACTCCGTAGATCATCCATAGCCGTGTTTTCACCATGGAAGGTGATCCGGGAAGTAGCACGATCCGCTTTGGGGTGGGCAACGTCGGCACCAATTTCCATGAAAGCGTAAATTTCTTTAGCCCGGATCTGATTTGATAATTCCAGTCGTTGAGCATCGGGATCATCCAAATTTGGTGTAATCTCTTCCAGTAGATAGGCCGGCTTGATTTTTTTATCAGTTTCCGGTTCGTATACTTCCTGCTGGTTACGATCTTCCGCCAGTTGTATCAAATAATCAGCCATGATCCCGGAATTATCCAGAATGATAACTTTTTTGTCGGTTATATCGACTTGGTCTTTTAGCAGTGCGATGCCAATTACACTACCGCTCATGAAAATTGGCGCAATTATCAGCCCGATGATGAACCCTTTGGTTTTTACGGTAGCTTTGTACTCGCGGAGGGCGATTTTTAAGGTCTTAAGCATGACTAACCTCCTGGGCTTCGGGGCCGGCAATACGGATAAAAATATCGTTTAAGGACGGCTGAATTGTTTCAAATTTCTCGATACGGGTTCGTTTCATTATAGCCGCCAGTACTTCCTGTGAATCAGTTCCTTGGGCTATGCGCAGTTCCTGCAGGCGGCCGAAATCATTGATTTTTTCCACTCCCGGCAGGTCGCTTAGAGCCTGTTTTCCATCCTCGGTACGGATGCGGATGGTATCGCTGCCGTATTTTTTCTGGATGCTGCTGAGAGTCCCGTCCAATACTTTCCGTCCCTGGTAAATCATAAAAATGAAATCGCACATTTTTTCGGCCACCGCCATGTCGTGAGTACTGAAAATCACTGTCGTTCCCTGGGCCTGTAATTCAAGGATTGCGTCTTTCAGCACTTCCATATTAACCGGATCGAGGCCGCTGAAAGGCTCGTCCAATATCATTAATTCTGGCTTGGATACCACTGTGGCAATAAATTGCACCTTCTGGCTCATACCCTTGGACAGGGTCTGGACTTTTTTATCAGCCCAGTCCGATAAGTCCAACTTTTCCAGCCAGCGATCGACTTCCCGGGCAACATTCTTTCCGTTTTTTAAATCACCATAAAACCGCAGGACTTCCCGGACTTTCATTGTTTTATATAAACCACGCTCTTCCGGTAAATAAGCAATCCGGTCTGATGAGGCACCTAATACAGATTCACCAAAGACGCGGATCGTTCCCTGGTCGGGATAAAAAATATTCATTATCATCCGCAGGGTAGTGGTCTTCCCCGATCCATTTGGACCGATAAAACCATATATGCTGCCACTGGGGACGTTCAATGATAATTGATCGACGGCAGTCACATTGCCGAAGGTTTTAGTGATATTGTCAAGTTCAACAGTGTTCATTTGAAATCCTGATAATTATTATAAAATTTTTTCCATATTACGTTTGCCGAAAAATGCAGCAGTGATCCAAATCAGAAAAAATATTGTGATGATGGCGATTATTATTCCAAATTTATTAATAATACTAAGTGGGTCGGTGAGCCGGTATTTGATTATTGTGAAAACGGTACCGGAAACTGTCATCACGATAAAAAGAGCCAGCACAGGTTTCAGTCGAATTTTCAAAAATGGAACACCGCCAAAATATAAAATTGCACCAATCAAGATAATAACATTAAAAGTATAGATCATTGCGATATCATTAAAACTATCAGGGGATTGACCAAGTACAAATTGCCGGTAAAGAATGTCAATCAGCAGCGCCATAAGCGTTAGCACATACATAATTGTACAAACCCGCATTATTATTACGCGGGTGCGCTCATCCATGGGGAAGGGTGATTTAGTCATCTTTCTCCTCCCAAAAAAGTTGGTCAAGGGTTTTGTCTAGTGATTGGGCGATTTTGAGACACAATGCCAGGCTGGGATTATACTGACCTTTTTCAATCAGACCGATAGTCTGACGAGAAGCCTGAACCAATTCCGCCAGTTCCTGCTGAGACAGATTTTTTTCAATTCGCGCCAGTTTTAGTTTGATATTCATGATAATTTGTAGGGCGAATGTAATATATAATATTCATAATGACAAATATAATTTACATTATGGCAGATATATATTACTATTAATGTAATCTGGATGAAATTATCTGTTTGGCTTTGGCAATGAGTCTACACCGCCAAACCGGATTCCTGATAATTGGGCGATTTCAGGTTTGAAAGTAGTAAGATCGTTGATAGTAAATTCACTCAAACTGGAATGGCCACAAGCCCGGGCCATTATTTTCATTAATTCGGTAGTAGCTGAAAGATAACTTCGCAACCGCTGAGCTGATTTTTCAATTTTGATCCGTGCCCGCAGGTGCGATTGCTGGGTAGCAATACCTACCGGGCAATTATTGGTATGACAGGCTCGCATCCCCAGACAACCAATGGCTTGGATGGCGGAATTGGCAATTGCGATGCCATCGGCGCCCAGTGCCAGCGCTTTAATAAAATCGGCTTCCGTACGCAATCCGCCGGTGATGATTAAAGTAACATCCTCAGCACCGATTAATTCCAGATGCCGACGAGTACGGGCTAAGGCGGGAATTGTAGGAACAGAAATATTATTTTTGAACAGGTCCGGCGCCGCCCCGGTACCACCGCCACGGCCATCGATGATAATATAATCGGCTGTGGCTTCCAGTGCGAAATCAATATCCACTTCGATGTGCTGGGCTGAGATTTTGAAGCCCACCGGAATTCCACCGGTAGCTTCCCGAACATGCTCGGCGACCCGGCGAAAATCGGTGGGGGTGGACAAATCCGTAAATGTGGCAGGACTGATGGCAGCTTTACCAGCTTTCAAGCCCCGGACGGCGGCGATTTTTTCGGTGACTTTATTGCCCGGCAGGTGTCCACCGGTGCCGGTCTTGGCGCCCTGTCCGCCTTTGAAGTGGAATGCCTGACAGCGTTTCACTTTATCAATATCCCAGCCAAATTTGCCCGAAGCCAGCTCATAAAAATAATGGGAATTGGCTTCCTGTTCTTCGGGTAACATTCCTCCTTCGCCGGAACAAATTCCTGTACCGGCCAATTCAGCACCTTTTGCCAGAGCTATTTTGGCCTCCTCGCTGAGGGCGCCGAAGCTCATGTCGCTAACAAAAATTGGGATATCCAATTCCAATGGTTGCTTCGCGCGCGGACCAATTACCAGTTTGGTATTTATTGAGGCATCATCCAGTAATGGTTTTGTAGCCAACTGACCCGTGACAATTTGAATATCGCTCCAGCGCGGTAATTCTGTTAACGGCACACCCATGGCGGATGCGGGACCATGGTGGCCGACATTCTTCAGGCCATTTTTTGCCAGCTCAATAATATGGTTGTTATAAGGTTCTGTACTGGTACCATGGATGTCGGCGTACAGCCCCTGATATTCGTCCCGTTGATAGGGCTGGGGATTGGCTTTTTCCCAGGCTGCGATTTCATATTCATCCACATATACTGCACCGGCTGTTTTATCGATCCAGGCCGTGAAACGTGCCAGGGCTTCGGCATTATTGTATTCGCTGACACCTGTATCATAGCGATAATCCCAGAAATGCACTCCGCAGATTAGGTTGTCCCCGTCGATGTAGCCATCGGCTAATAAAGCGCCACGATGATGACAGCGGCCATAAAAAACTGAAACTTGATTGTCGTAGCGGATAATTACCAGATCCACATTGGCAACTAAGGCGTAGGTTGGCTGGCGATCCTGCAGATTGCTCCAATCGACAATTTTAATTTTTTTAACTGACTTGGAATTATTCATGAATCACTCTAATTATTGATCAAATATAAGCAATGTTTTATAAATCACCCATCCCAGTAAATATGGAATTTATACTGAACAGATGCCATGTCTTACGGGATAGAATCCACTTTTGAAGGACTACCCGGTCAGAATATAATTTTTCTCAAGATAAGTATATTGGGAAAAGGAAATTTAAAGTATATTCGAACGAACGTTCGAACTAAGATCTTTAGATAATGGCGATCCAATGATAAAAATAATTAAGAT
>JABMQW010000175.1 GCA_013203115.1 Fidelibacterota bacterium | reverse complement strand
GATACTCACCCACAAGTGTTCTTTGGACTGGGAAAATGTATTAAATGTGGCCTCTGCGTAGCAATTTCCGAGCAGGAAACTGAACGACTGGGATTAACGTTTATCGGCCGTGGATTCGATGTGCGGGTCGGTGTGCCATTTGATGATACCCTCGAAGCTGGATTGGCAGAGACAGCCGAAGCTTGCATTGCCGCCTGTCCCACCGGGGCGATTGCCAAGAAGGAAAATTTTCTCCAATGATTAATAGGACACATAAATATCCTCGAGCGCTGTTCTTGGTTCTAATGTGGTTGATATTGCCAATTACAGCACAGGACGATTGGGAAATCTATCGCGGTGATCCACAACTATCCGGACACACCAATTCAAAAATAGCCAGTAGTTATCAACTGGCCTGGACCTATATGGCTGACGACAATATCAAGTCATCACCGGTCATTAGCGATTCGCTGGTTTACATTGCTTCCATTGACGGGCGTTTGCAGGCGGTGGATTTGCATACCGGCAAATTGAAATGGGCTTTTAAAAGTGAATATAGCATTGAGGCACCAGCCCTGGTGCTGGGTGATCAGGTTTTGGTTGGCTCCCTGGAGGGCAGGCTATTTGCCATTGACAAAAAGACCGGAATCCTCAATTGGGATTATCTTGTCGATGGTCAGATTCTTGGTTCGGTCAATCACTTGATCTCAGAGACAGATGCTGTAGAATTGATTTTTTTCGGCAGCTACGATAATTACCTTTACTGCTTGGAAGCGAGGACGGGAAAACTGAGATGGCGCTACCAGACTACTCATTTTATAAACGGAACTCCAGCTACCGACGGTAAAACAATTTTCTTCGGCGGCTGCGATGGCATCCTGCATTTTATCGATATTGCCACGGGTGAAGAACGCCGCTCGGTCAATCTGGATTATTATATTGCCGGTTCACCGGCTCTGTTTGAAGACCGCTTGTATGTGGGACATTACGGCGGTCTGTTTTATTGTATCGATATGGACGGTAATATAATCTGGCAATATGGCGACTCAGATAACTCGGCGCCGATTGTAGCATCGCCAGCGGTAGATAAAACCCGGGTCATTTACGGAACACGGGATTTCAAAATATATTGTCTTAACAGGAATACCGGCCGGCCAATCTGGACTTATGAGACACAGGGCAATATTGACGGGTCGGCGGTGATTGGTAATGGCAAAGTCGTTTTTGGGTCAGGTGATGGTTATCTCTACATAATCAACCTTTTAGACGGCGCGTTGATCTGGTCAACCGATCTGGGTACACCTATAATTTCATCGCCGGCAGTGACCGATGATTACCTGATAATCAGTAGTCAACCTGGTGTAGTATATGCTTATCGAAACAGCAAGTGAGGACCTGACAAAGTCATGAAAATCGTGCATATCGTTCCCGGAATGGGTGGCAGTTTTTACTGTGAGAATTGTGTCCGAGACGGGGATCTGGTTAACGGTCTGCGTGCATTGGGTCACGATGTAATCCTAGTTCCCTTATATCTGCCACTTTCAGTTGACGGGGAATTGGTTGAGACTGGCGCACCGTTATTTTTTGGTGCTATCAGCACCTATTTGAAAGAACGATTCCCACTTTTGCGCAAGCTGCCCTGGTGGTCCGGAAAGCTGCTTGATTCACGTTATCTTCTGAACATCGCGGCAGCTAAGGCAGGTTCAACCCGGGCTGCAGGACTGGAGGAGATGACCTATTCGATGATCCAGGGTGAACAGGGTCATCAGGCCAACGAACTTAACCACCTGGTCGGCTGGTTAAAGGACAATGTAAAGCCTGATATAATTTACCTGGCTAATGCTCTGTTAATTGGCCTCGTCAAGGAATTAAAAAGAAATTTGCAAGTACCGATAATATGCGCTCTGGAGGATGAGGACATCTGGATTGACGATATGGAGCCGCGCTGGCAACAGCGGATTTGGACTACGATCCGTGAACGAGCCCGAGATGTGGACACATTTGTGGTCGTCAGCGATTATTATCGCAACCGAATTCAGGCAAAATTGCGGATTCCCGAGCAACAGATTCATACCGTTCATATTGGAATTGATTTGACCGGCTTTGAAGCGGTCACTAGCAATGCGGAGCCAGTCGTGATCGGTTATCTATCGCGGATAACCGAGGCGTTCGGTCTGGATATCCTGGTGGATGCGTTTATTCTATTAAAGAGTGAACCTGAATTCCAGCGACTGAAACTACGCATCACCGGTGGCGCGACTACTGATGATCATCAGTATATTTCTGACATCAAACAGAAATTGATCAAAGCAAAAGTATATGATGACGTGGAATTTGTTAGTCATTTTGATCGTGAATCCCGCTTGGAATTTTTACGATCGCTTTCACTTTTATCTGTCCCCGCCCGGAGAAAGGAAGCCTATGGTCTTTTCCAGATTGAAGCTCTGGCCGCGGGTGTTCCTACCGTCCAGCCCCATACCGGCGCATTTCCGGAGATAACTGAATTAACCGGGGGAGGAGTCACCTACGAACCTAATGATGCTTCCACGCTGGCAACCCAATTACGATCGCTGCTGAAAAATCCCGATCGAATCCAGGTGCTGGGAAGGCGTGGACAGGAAGCAGTCTTTGCCAAGCTAAGCAATATGACAATGGCTAAGAATATGCTTAAAATATATCAGGAAGCAATAAACAGGAATGTGGATAGTGACCAGAATCAAAGAACCGGAGAAATTGATGCTACTGAAACTTGAAAAGATTAAGAAGACCTATCAAAGTAACGAAAAGACTGCTGCGTTAACGGTTCTTGATTTAGTGGATTTTCAGTTGGCTGATGAAGAAAGCTGTGTCATTAGCGGTCCATCCGGTTCCGGAAAGAGTACGCTGTTAAATATCATTGGTGGACTAACCGGACCAGACAGCGGAAAGGTCGAATTTAACGGAAACGACCTCAGTGAGCTAAGCAAAGATGAACTGGCCCACTATCGTAATCGGGATATAGGGTTTATTTTTCAGCAACATCACTTGCTGCCGCAGCTTACATTAATTGATAATATTCTGTTACCGACCATACCATTTGCTCGGCAAAAGCAGGATTACGATTCGCTGGAACGGGCACGGGAATTACTGGAAAGGGTCGGGTTGACGGATCGTTTGAATCACCGTCCGGGGCAGCTTTCCGGTGGCGAATGTCAGCGGGTGGCTGTTATCCGCGCCCTGATCAATAAACCACGCTTGTTGCTGGCCGATGAACCGACCGGCGCCCTCGATAGCGACACTGCCGCAAACTTGACGGATCTGCTTCTGGAACTCAATACTGAGGAAAAGACAGCTTTGATAGTTGTTACACACTCGCGGGCGGTGGCGGAGAAGTTTTCGATCCATTACCGCCTGATAAACGGTAAGATTCAGGTTAGCTGATAACGGAATGAACCGCTATCTGAAATTTCTGGTCAGCAGCATTACCTGGTACTGGCGTCCAAACCTCGGAGTCCTGATTGGAACCGCGGTCGCCACGGCGGTGTTAGCCGGTGCGTTGATCGTTGGAGATTCGGTCCGTTTCAGTCTGTTGAACATTTCGTCGAAACGACTCGGAAAAGCGAGTTATGCTCTGGAAACCGGGAATAAATTTTTAACCGCCCAGCTGAGCCACCGCATTCAGAAAGCAACCGGGATCACTACAGCCGGTGTTCTGTATTTACCAGGTGTACTGTTTAACCCGGACTTGCAGGAACAGTTGACCGGATTACAAATATTCGGTATCGATGATGATTTTTGGCAATTTGCTAAAAAGACCGAGTTTATGCTGAAGTTGTTGGATGGTGAGGTAGCAATTAACGAGCGGGTTGCTGACCTGCTGGAGCTGGAAATTGGTGACCGTATTTTGCTGCGCCTGGAACAGCCGACCGGTTATTTTGTTGATACTCCACTGACAAGTAAAACGCGCAGGATACAGACGTTGCCAATAACTATAGCAATCATATTGTCGGACGAGCAACTGGGACGATTCGGGCTAGAGAATAATCAATTAATCCCTCGTAATCTGTTCATCAATCGCCGGTATTTGATTAGTAAGCTGGATGTTCACGATCGCAACAATATTATCTTGGCTCAGGAAAGTGAATCTAACGCTAGTAAAAGGCTGGCGAGCGCATTATCCACCAGCTTGATTCTGGAAGATATCGGTTTGCGGTTGAAGCATGAATCTGCCACTGGAAAACTTGAGCTTAGCAGCAATAGCATTTTTATTCCGGAGGTATCAGCGAAAGCCATCCATAACTCAAATCCGGAATCCGATGGGATTTTAACCTATTTTGTAAATTCCATCGAGACTGGCATTAAAGCAACACCTTTTTCCTTTGTTGCCGGTATCGGACGATTTGATTCGCACGAATTGGCCGACGATGAAATAATCGTCAGCGAATGGCTGGCACGGGATCTGGATATCCAAAGCGGTGATAGAATTCGATTAAAGTATTTCACAATTAGCGTTGATAACAGTCTTATTGAGGACAGCACTTATTTCACAGTAAGTCGCATAATTCCGACAAGTTCCCAACAATTAAATTCCACACTGACGCCCTTATTTCCGGGATTGGGCGATGCGGAAACCTGTTTTGACTGGGATCCCGGGATACCCATCGATCTCAAGCTGGTCAGACCACAGGATGAAGAATACTGGGAGGAGTTCAACAGTACCCCGAGAGCATTAATCAGTTTATCAACAGCCCAACGATTGTGGTCTAACCGCTTCGGTTCACTCACAGCAGTGCGCTTTCCTGGTAATATTGATGCTGATTCATTGGAACAAGTGATTCTGAATGGTGTCGTTCCTGCATTAGGTTATCTGCAATTCCAACCGGTTCGGGCTGAAGCGGTCACGGCCAGTGTCCAGTCAGTGGATTTTGGGCAGCTATTTATCGGCCTGAGTTTTTTCATTCTGCTGGGATCGGCCCTCTTGATCGGGTTGCTATTCCGATATAGTGCCGAACAAAGGGAATGGGAATCGAGCCAGATGTTGGCGCTGGGCTTCAAAATAAATCAGGTTAAAATATTGCGCTTAGTGGAGGCAGGATTAATTGCCCTGGCTGGTAGTATCGTCGGCTTAGGACTAGGAATTCTGTATGCCCGGAGCCTTCTTTATGGACTGGGGACTTACTGGCGCTCCACGGTCGGGTTTTCCGATTTTCAGTTAGCCATCCTGCCGGAAAAACTGCTGATAAGCAGCCTGGCGGGAACAATACTTGCCTTGGTAGTGATCTGGTCGAGTCTGCGGAAATTGCGCGATAAGCGTGATATTTTTAAATTCACTGGAAGTGTAATAGGACCTGTCAGATTCCGCCGGCTGAAATGGAGCCTAAGTACGTTGCTGTTAATGCTGATAATCCTGGTTGTGTTTCGATTGACACCCAGTGTAACTGAGAATCTGATGATTTACTTCCTGGCCGGGATGCTGCTGCTATCCTGGGCGACAGCAACAGCACTGCTAATTGCCCATGAACTTACTATTAAAATGTCAAAGGGTAGGCTAAATGGCAGGCAATTGGCGATAGCAAACTGGTACCGCCGACGTGGAAAAAATCTGGCAACCATATTGATGTTGGCGACCGGTATTTTCGTAGTGATTCTGGTGGGAGCAAATTATACTGATCCTGCGCGGGATAGTCATTTGAAATCATCCGGAACCGGTGGTTTTGATTTCTATGCAGAAACGTCGTTGAGTTATCCGGAGCAGTTGCAACTGTGGGAAGATAACGACGGGGCCGTAGTATCCCTGCGTTACCTGGAAGGTGATGACGCCAGTTGTTTGAACCTTAATCTGGTTACCCAGCCGCAGGTGCTTGGTGTAAATCCCAGTGAACTCACGGGTCGATTCAGTTTTGCTAGAATCCAACCCGGCGAAGATATGAATTCACCTTGGGATCTTTTGTCTGCAGAACAGGAGACAGACATTATTCCTGCTATTGCCGACCAAACTGTTCTGCAATGGGGGTTATTTAAGGGGGTCGGCGATACGCTATTTTATCTTGATGATCACGGCAGACGCATCGGACTATTGATTGTCGGCAGCCTGAAGAATTCCATTTTTCAGGGTAATATGCTGATATCGGAATCCGACTTTGTCCGTTATTTTCCTACTAGTAGCGGGTACCGGACATTCCTAATTGATGCAGACCAGGAGACCGTCGCTCAGTCCATCATCCGTAAGAAGCTTGCCGATTATGGTCCTGATATTATAACATCCCAGGAGCGGTTACGTGATTTTTACGCAGTGGAAAACACTTACTTACTGATATTTCTTTTACTTGGCGGCCTGGGGTTATTGATAAGTACAATCGGTTTAAGCACGGCTGTTGTTCGCAGTACATTGAGCAGTCGCTGGGAGCTGGCGCTGCTCCAGGCCATCGGATTTCGCTGGCAAACAATTACTGGTATTGTCGGTGGCGAACACGTTTTTAATTTGTGTGCTGGTGTATTGATCGGCGGTGTTTCAGCCTTTCTGGCAACCTGGCCGATCCTGATCGAACACAACAGCAAATATCCTGTTGGGTTAACCGGTTTAATGTTAGCCGGTATTATCCTGAATGGTTTGCTTTGGATCTGGATTGGTGTTAAAATTTCGCTGAAGGATGATTTAATTCCGGTCCTCAGCCAGGAGAATTAAATACAATTAGTAAATGGAGGATTACCAATGAGCATATTTAATCGAACTAGACTGGTGATACTAGTGTTAGGGCTAGCGGCTGTTGTGTGTGATTCGCTGGCGGCTTCGGTTGTAATCTACGGCAAATCAGGTCGTAAAGTCCTGGTTGGTAAAAATATGGATTCGGCTGAACCGGGCGGCCGAATTTGGTTTGTGCCGGCAGAACCGGGTGCTAACGGTGCTGTTTATCTTGGTTTTTCGGAAGATGACCCACGCAGCGGATTTAATTCTAAAGGTCTGTTCTGCACGATAGTTGAATGTCCCCACTGGCAAGTCAAAACCGATCCTGCCAAGGAAGTCCTGTTTGGCAATCTTATTGAACAAATTATGAAAACCTGCGCCACGGTTGACGACGTGCGGAGACTCTGGAATACCAATAATCTCTATGATCTGCATTACGCACAGATCATGGTAGCCGATAAGAGCGGGAAGGCGTTGATAATCGAGGGTGACACTACGGTTGAACCGGTTGACGGATTTTTGGTTATGACTAATTTTTATCAGTCCAATCCGGAGCTTGGAACCGATGGACAGGATCGTTTCGAACTTGCCCGGCAATTCAGAAGTGAAAATAGTATTAGTTTCGACAATTTCCGCCAGTTGCTTTCCATAGCACACCGTGAAATCGACGCTGCTACGGCCTATTCCTATTTGTCTGATCTGAAGAAAGGCAGTATTACAATCTATAATTTCCATGATTATGAAACAGCGGTGATCCTCAATATATCGCAGGAATTGACCAAGGGGGCGCGATCGCTGGCAATCCAGGAATTATTTGGTAAGAGCCTGCCATATAAAAAAGAATATGCAAAATTCCTGCGTGAGGATGATATTCGCAATGATCTTCGTCGGAATGATTTCAGAATCGCTGCCGAGAAGATAAAAGAGTGGTTTTTCGAAAACAGCGATTTTGATATGCATACTGAAGGTAGTCTCAATGGACTGGGTTACCAATTGATGGGTGCGGATCAACTTGATGGTGCGATCACCATCTTTGAATTGAATGTGGAACTGCATCCCGAAGCATCTAACCCTTACGACAGTCTGGGGGAGGCTTATATGAATGCGGAACGTACTGAAGAGGCAATTATCAACTACCGAAAATCGCTGGAATTAGATCCCGGCAATACCAATGCGGTTGAAATGTTGCGACGATTGGAGAGTACCGAATAGCAGGTCGTTGATATTTGCCGAATCTGGGGAACATTCAGCCGTACGGAAGATAGTGTAGCTCAACTAATTTCTGGCACATAGCCCTAATCACTTGTATATCAAGGGAAACAACGGTTTTCAAAACCGCGGCTGATAGATAATCATTATCATTATCGATAACCATCGTGTATGGGACTACATTTATGGTGGTGCATTATATTGAAATGAGTGGGATTGTAATCAACAAAACATTACCGCTATTTTGCCTGCTGGCAAATAGGAACATAGATATCGATGTATGGACATGAGGTAGAAAGATGCCTTCAGAAAGATCGAACAATAAGAAGGAACCAAGGCGTGGCCTATCAGTTTCGATGGGAATGACCCTGGGAGCGAGTATTGGAGTTGCTCTGGGTGCAGGCATTGGCGTTGCTATCGGTAACATCGCAATCGGCGCCGGAATGGGAGTTGCCTTAGGCGCTGCGATTGGAATGACCTTTGGAATGATGAAGAAGGATTAGAGCTCCATCTAATGTAATAAGAGTCGCCAACTGACAGAGCGTCAGCTTGCCCGCCTGGCGGCGGACAGGCCTGCCAGGCGTCAGACTGGCGACTCAGGCTGCTAGCAATCGCAACATATTTGGATCCACGAACGGGCGCGGTGGTGTAGCTCTGGTAACAGTTTGTCCCTGACAGAATAAAACTCGATTAATAGGACCCCGACTCCGTGTAGCGTGAATTCACTAATATGGAAGTAAAATCAATGTAAATTCCATTATGGATATTCAGGAATAAAAGGGTCGGGATTTCACTGCTACAGTCCGGCACAATTCACATTCAAACAAGGAGAAACAGATATGGGTGATAAGGGGAAAAAAGACAAAGGCAAAAGGGAACAACAGAAAAAGGCCAAGCGTGATCTAAAGGAAAAACGAAAATTGAGAAAAGAAAAGAAGAAATAAATGTCCAG
>JABMQW010000174.1 GCA_013203115.1 Fidelibacterota bacterium | reverse complement strand
TTTAGGGTACCACGGATTTACCCGTGCCTGCACACCGAAGTGCGTGTCGGCACGCAGGCGTGGGGCTCCATTTTAGATAAGAGAGTTTAGAATGAAGAACCTGTCACCAGTCGAAGAGTGTTTTTTCCAAAAATCCCAGCGATCGGATCCAACTACCAGGGTTCCCTATATTCTCGTTGATAATTTTCCCAAACTGGGATTTTTTACAGCCTTGCGTTTTCTGGAATGGGTGAGTGAAAATCCCGAAGGCGTGATCAGCCTGCCGACGGGGAAAACACCGGAATACTTCATCAAGTGGGTTAATCACCTGACCACTAATTGGGCGGATGATAGTCTGACCAGACTGCGCCATGAAAACGGTCTCGCGCTGACCCACAGACCGGATTTTCGTGGTCTTCAATTTGTACAGATTGATGAGTTCTTTCCCATCGATCCCCGGCAGCACAACAGTTTTTATCACTATATTAAGGAATATTATCTCAAAGGATTTGGGTTGGACGAGTCTAAAGCTCAACTGATCAATTCCGCAATGATACCCACTGCCAACAATCTTCCCTTAGTTGAGATATTCCCGGACTATAAAGTTGATTTATCTATGCGTTATCGAGATTGTAAAACCTTACCTGAGCAATTACAACAGGAAACAATTTTATTAATCGACCAGTGGTGTACCGAATACGAAGAACAGATCCGTGCCAAAGATGGGATCGGTTTCTTCCTGGGCGGGATCGGTCCCGATGGTCATATCGCTTTCAATGTGCGCGGTTCTGATCATAATTCAACCACCCGCTTGATGGAAACCAACTTCGAGACCCAAGCCGCTGCTGCCGGAGATCTCGGTGGCATTGAAATATCCGGTAATCGGTTGGTGATTACGATCGGGTTAGCGACCATAACCCATAATCCCGAAGCCACAGCGATTATCATCGCAGCCGGCGAGGCTAAAGCGCCGATTGTGCGTGATTCCCTGGAAAATACCCGTGATATCCGTTATCCGGCCACTGTGCTCCGGAACCTGCCCAATAGCCGCTTTTACCTGACCCGGGGAGCAGCAGTCGCCCTGCGTGACAGTCTGGATGAATATTTTCTAAAAGAGGAATGGACCAAGGAAAAGATCACCCGTGCTGTCATACACTTGGCTGGTATACTGAATAAATATGGTCATAACCTGACAGTTAAGGATCTGCAGGCCGATCACATTTGCCGGCATATTCCTGATCTGGATGACAAAACCGTATCCAAGGTAATGGTTGATCTAATCAGTAAAATTGACCGTGGCTTGGACTTGCCCCTGGATCAGGTTTTTTATCACACTGGTCCCCATCATGATGATATTATGCTGGGCTATGCGCCGCAGGCAATACACTTGGTAAGAACGCCGCGGAATCGTCATCATTTTTCAATTCTGACTTCCGGGTTTACATCGGTTACCAATGCTTATGTCATATCAATCCTAACTGAAACCGGAAAACTGCTCGCGCAGGAACAGATTCAGATGACCGACTACCCCGATTTTTTTGACGGCGGTTTCAAATTCAAGCGCGATAAAGATGTCTACCATTATCTGAATAAAATTGCTGCTCGAAATATACTGGGTAAGCAACGGGGGCTCTGTCATCGGGTGGTGCGGGCCTTAGTCGAAATTTATGCCATCGATTCCAAATCCGAACTGGCTTCTAAAATCAAAGATATTACGGCCTATCTGAAAGATTGTTATGATGGCGAGAAGAACCCACCCCGGATTCAGCGTTTAAAAGGCATGATCCGCGAATTTGAAGAAGAACTGGTCTGGGCGCACCTGGGCGTGCGGGTACGCGATGTGAGTCACCTGCGCCTCGGTTTTTACACCGGCGATATTTTTACCGAGCAGCCTGACCGTAAAAGAGATATTCCACCGATTCTGGAGCAACTGCGCATCATCCAGCCTACCATTATTACATTAGCCTTAGACCCGGAAGGCAGCGGACCAGATACTCATTACAAGGTGCTCCAGGCAATTGCCGAAGCAGTACGGGAATTGCAGAAGGAAACGGATTTATCCGGTTTACGAATCTGGGGCTACCGTAATGTCTGGTACCGTTTCAACCCGGCCGAAACCGATATCATCGTTCCGGTTTCCATCAATTCACTGGCTGTCTTTCAATCGATGTTCATGGAGAGTTATTTGAGTCAGAAAGAAGCATCTTTCCCCAGCCATGAATACAATGGTCCGTTTAGTGATCTGGCCCAGCGGATCTGGGTCGAGCAGCACCAGCAACTCCAGTTGTTGCTGGGCAAGGATTTCTGGTATCAGAATGAACATCCCCGACTGCGCTCAGCCCATGGATTGATTTATCTGAAAGAATTAGCCGTAGATGAATTCCTCAATATGGCTCGCAACTTAGAAAAATCAATGGAAGGACAAATAGGTTAAATTTTTCACAACTATTCAGGATAAGGCGCAGGCGAAGGCAAAGGAAAAGAGCATTGGGCTATCCGCCAGCCGGCGGACAGAAATGCCCGTATGGCAACAATCCTTCGAATTATTGATAAGGATCTATAAGACCACGAAGAATTATCCTTCTGACGAAAGGTTTGGATTAATATCAGATATGCGTAGGTCTGCAAATTCCATAGCTCATCCCGAAGCTTCGGGACTGAGGGATTTGGCCGCTTTGAGCCTAAGGATAAAACACGCTTTTATAAGATATCACGCGGCAGTGCATATGAGTTAATCAGTCAACTCCTAGTCAGTGTTGCACTGTCATATATTAACGAAAAAACCAAGAGTATTTTGGTTGAATCTGCCAGAAATATAATTGAGGAACTAAATGCACTTATTCATTCGTTGGAGTCTTAGCCTTAGCCTATGCCTTAGCCTTTTTCCGGTAAATAGGCTGAATAGTTACATTTTTTTTAACTTTGCAGAAGTTATAAACTTCCGCAAAGTATGCCCTCAATAGTTAGCGGGGAGTCAGGGAGAAGGGGAACGATGAACTCTGCGACCTGAAGGTTCCAATTTACGTAAGCACCAGTGCTCCCCTCAAAGCGTGTCTGCGAACCAGAATTCTATAGTATTTCCGTATCCCGGCTATAATCACAACTAAATTATTTTTCTCTTGCTTCAGTTGTATAGACAAGTTAACATCGATACGACTACATGAGAATAAAATGAGCCTGATCCAGCACTTCATTTCTCGCGCCCGCCGTCAACCGGCCCGGATTGTATTTCCCGAAACCGCTGATAATCGAATATTAATAGCTGCTGCCAAGACAGCGGAAATGGGAATTGCCGACCCAATCCTAATCGGAAATGAGGAGAAAATCCGGATTACTGCTAACGAACTTGAATTAAATCTGACGTCGCTGGAAATCCGCAGTAATCAGGATCCAGACTCCTTAGATAAATATGCTGAATTGTATCGCGAATCACGAAATATAAAATCAGCCATTGCCCGGAGGTTAGTGAGCAAGCCCTTATCATTTGGCGGGATGATGGTGAAAGCGGGGGATGCGGACGGAATGATTGCAGGCGTTGTCACGGCCACCGCTACCGTTATACAGGCTGCTTCGCTTACAATCGGGTTCCAACCCGGGATGTCCACACCGTCCAGTTTTTTCATCATGATCATACCTGATTATTACGGTCAGCTCGATTATCCGATGATTTTTGCCGATTGTGCCGTAAATGTCGATCCCAATCTACAGGAACTGGCTGAAATAGCCATCGCTTCCGGCTACAATGCCCGGGCTCTACTGGATGTCGATCCGAAAATTGCCTTATTATCTTTTGCGACCCAGGGTTCCGCTAACCATGCCTTGGTGGATAAAGTACGGGCGGCAACCCGGATCGCCCGCGAGGCAGCACCTGATCTGAAAATCGATGGCGAAATTCAGGGGGATGCGGCAATCGTACCGGATGTCGCTGCGAAGAAAATGAAGGACAGTGTTGTGGCAGGCTCAGCTAATGTATTGATATTTCCGAATCTGGATGCGGGAAATATCGCTTATAAACTGGTACAGTATCTGGCGGGAAGCAAGGCCATCGGTCCAATCCTGCAGGGCTTTGCCAAACCGGTAAATGACCTGTCCAGAGGGGCTAGTGTCGAAGATTTGATTGCCGTAACTGCCATAACGTCGATACAAGCTCAAAATTCTAATGTTAATTATTCCTGATGGAGAAGATAGAAAATTCAGAATTTGATGCAGTGAAAATTCTGGTACTGAATTGCGGCAGTTCCTCAATAAAGTACCGTTTATATGCTATGCCCGGCAATCTGGATATTGCCCATGGGCAGATTGAACGAATTGGTGATGGAGATTCTCAGGCCTCCCAGTTGGCCAATGGCCAGGAGCTAGCTGTCAGGAGGCCGATCTCCGATCACCAGGCCGGTCTTGAACTGCTGGCAGAAATGCTGACAGATCCGGAGCAGGGCGCGATTAAAAATCTGACGGAAATAAGCGCCTGTGGTCACCGCGTTGTTCATGGTGGAGAAGCTATCAGCGGTTCGGTATTAATTGATACTGATTTGGAAGCGCTGATTGAAGATTATTTTGACTTGGCTCCGCTGCACAATCCGCCTAATCTGATGGGTATTCGCGCTGCTAAACAGATGTTGGGTGATATTCCGCAGGTCGCCTGTTTTGATACCGCTTTTCATCAATCCCTCCCGAAAAAGGCTTATCTGTATGCCTTGCCATATGACCTGTATGCGGATTTGCGAATACGTCGATACGGTTTCCACGGGACCAGTCATCGCTATGTTTCTCGCCGGGCGGCTATCTTGATGGGTAAGGGAAAGTATAACGTGAATCTGATCACCTGTCATCTCGGTAACGGCTGCTCAGTTGCTGCTATTCAAGCTGG
Source organism: Fidelibacterota bacterium (assembly GCA_013203115.1). Taxonomy (GTDB): domain Bacteria; phylum Fidelibacterota; class Marinisomatia; order Marinisomatales; family TCS56; genus JABMQW01. Next base: position 4,721 of record JABMQW010000174.1, on the reverse strand, counting down.
AAAATCTGTTGATACCAGTATGGGGATGACGCCCCTCGAAGGGCTGGTAATGGGTACTCGTACCGGTGATCTTGATCCTGGAATCACTTTTTATCTTTGCCGGAAAGGTTATGCTGAAAAGGAATTGAGCCGGCTGTTCAATAAAAAGTCCGGTTTGCTGGGAATTTCCGGATTATCCAACGATGTACGGGATTTGGAAATAAAGGCGAATAACGGAGATTCCAGGGCTGAACTGGCTTTGGAGATATTCGCCTACCGCGTACGAAAATTTATCGGTGCCTACCTGGCTGTTCTGGATGGGGTGGATGGGATTGTCTTTACCGGTGGGATCGGTGAAAATGGCGGCAGGATGCGTGAGCGAATATTATCAGGATTACAGCATTTGGGTATTGACCTTGATCAGAAAAAGAATTATTCTACTACTGAACCCGAACGTGAAATCCAAAATGGTAAATCGATCCTAAAAATATTTATAATACCTACTAATGAAGAATTTGCGATAGCTAACGATACTTACCAGCTCGGTATTTTAGGTCGGAAACCAACTCTAACCAATTAAGTGAGGATGATATGTCTGATACAATTGAGAGAGTCAAACAAGTAACAGTAGATCTACTGGGAATTGATGTCGATCAAATCGCTGATCAGTCCCGGTTTGTGGAGGATCTCGGTGCGGAATCAATTCAGTCAATCGAACTGGTGGCTGCTTTTGAAGAAGAATTTGATATTGAGATGGATGAAGATGCTGCCTTGGCCATCACCAATGTCAGCGCTGCGGCTGTTTTTATCGATAAAGTGATCGCTGGTGGATAAGCCGGAAGTGTCCTGTTCCCGAAAACAAATTGGCGCTCCTGCCAGGAAGTAATCAATGTCGAAAGTATTAGCCAATCATTTCATAGATAAAAATTCTCATACACCGATCTACATTCAGGTAAGGGATATCCTGATTGGAATGATCAAGGAAAAACAACTGTTGCCCAATGATCGCATTCCCAGCGAGAATGAGTTATCAGCGGCTTTTAATATTAGCCGAATGACAGTCAGACAGGCGATCAGAGAACTGGTAAAAGAGGATTACATCCACATCAAGCGTGGTGAAGGTACCTTCGTGAATGAATTGCCAACGACCCAGATGCTGATCAAGTTGGAAGGATTTTCCGCTGTAATGCATAAAATGGGATATCATACTCATTCGAAGATTCTGAAGATTCAGAAAATCACTCCCCAGCAGAAGAAATGGGAATATGCCTTCCGGGGTCTGGATGAAAAATCCGATAAACCAATTGTGATGGTGCGACGCTTGCGCTATCTGGAAGAAATACCTTATTGTCTGGAAACATCCTTTTTAACCAATGTTGTTGGCGAAAAAATCCTGGAAAAAGGGTTCGATGAAAATATATCCATTTATGGTTTTATTGAGCAGGAAAGTAAAATTCACCTCACCCGCGCCGAACATATTATCGAACCGGCTCTAGCCAAGAATACTACTGCTGAAATGTTAAATATTAAGAAAGGCAGCCCGATCCTGTTTATTAAAGGTACTACTTACTCAACCGGAAATCGTCCCATCGAATACCTGGAAGGTGTTTACCGTGGTGATAAATACAAATTGAAGGTCGAGATCACCAAATGACCGGGTACTAAAAATGAATCCAGAATACAGAAAACTGTCGCAGGCTGATATTGAATTGCTGGTAGCAAATGGCTGCCGCTCTGATAGCTGGGAAAAAGTGTCCGTCTTTATTAATTTGGATATCAACCGGCTAAATGGCTGTGAATTCCACGGTGCTGTTTCTATCGGCCGGCAAGAGCTTATGCTCGAATCTCCTGATGGCCTTCCCCGCTTGGCGCAATTGCTTAATAGCCGCTTCAATAATGTTACCATCGGTAACAACTGCCATATTGCCAACGTAAACGGTTGGTTGTCCAATCTTGATATTGCTGATCAGGTAATTATTGAAAATGTTGGTTCAATCATTTGTGATGGTGAATCTGCGTTTGGGAATGGTCAGGTTATCGAGGTACTTAATGAGGGCGGTGGTCGGGAACTGAAGATCACTACCCGCACCAGCGCCCAGACCGCTTATCTGAACACATTGTACCGTCACCGGACTAAGCTAATAAATCGACTGGACGCTATCGCCGATGATTTTACTGAAAAAAGTAAAAGCAATCGAGCCGCTATTGGCAATCAAGTGCGGATACTGAATTGCGGTACTTTACGGAATGTCCAGGTTGGGACTGGCGCTCATCTGGAGGGAGTGAGTACACTGGAAAACGGTACTGTCGATTCGTCGCTAGAAGCGCCCACCTTCATTGGCGCTGACGTCACCGCTGATAATTTCATTATTCAGAAGGGTGCTAAAGTAATCGACAATGCCATGTTGTCAGCTTGCCTGATCGGTGAAGGTACCAGAATCGGTAAGCAGTTCTCGGCCGAGAACAGCGCCTTGTTTGCCAACTGTGAAGGTTTCCACTCCGAAGTTTGTTCGATTTTGGCCGGCCCTTACACCGTGACCCACCATCGTTCAACATTACTGATTGCCGGCCTGTTTTCCTTTTTTAATGCCGGCAGCGCTACCAATCAATCCAACCACATGTACAAACTGGGTCCGGTTCATCAGGGTATTTTGGAACGAGGCTGTAAAACCGGCTCCGGTTCCTATTTATTATGGCCCGCTCGAGTTGGAGCATTTTCAGCGATAATGGGTAAACATTCTGCCAATTTTGATACCGCGGATTTTCCATTTTCCTATCTCGATATCATCAATGGTAAATCTTATTTGATACCGGGGATGAATTTCTTTACTGTCGGTACTCTGCGCGATGGTCTGAAATGGCCCAACCGCGACCGGCGTAAAAACGCTGATAAGCTGGATCTGATTATTTTTGATTTATTATCACCTTTTACCGTCCAAAAAATGCTCCGTGGTCAGCAAACCATGCAGGAGCTTTATATAAAGACGGTAAAAGGTCAGGAATCAGTTCTACATAATGGTATTCATATTAAACGCCTGTTACTCAAAACCTGTGGTCGTTATTACCAGATGGCGTTGGATATGTATTTTGGTGATCTACTGGTCCGCCGGATCGAAGCACTCGGTCAAGAGGCGACACCGGCTGCAATCGGAAGCCCTGACCCTGACGGAGAAGCAGGCAACGGTGAATGGGTAGATGTAAATGGGTTACTGTGTCGTCAAAGTCGCCTGGAACGATTAATTGTGAAGATTGAAACAGGACAAATCAACGATTTTGATCGGTTACAGGCGGCATTTCAAGCACTTTACTCGGCCTATCGATCCGATGAGTGGAACTGGTATTTGGCAATATTCGAAGAACTACAGGGAAAGAAATTGTCGGAGGCCACCAATGAAGATTTGGAAGGGATGCTGGATATCTGGCAGAAAGCAACTCGGAAATATCTGAATCTGGTGGCCAATGACGCCAAAAAAGAATTCGCGGATAATGTTCGTAAAGCCTATGGCATTGACGGGTACCAAGATGATGATTTTACCGCTGTCCGTGGAACTTACTCTAATAACAAATTTGTTAAGCAATTAGCTGATATGGCAACCGAATTTGAACGTCGGTATCATTTCGCCCTTAACAGCATTAACCAGCAACAGAAATGAATCGGAGTTTATTATGCGTTTAATCATTCAAAACAGTTATGAAACCCTCAGTAAATGGGTGGCAAACTATATTGCAAAAACGATTAATGATTTCAATCCTACGTCCGGTAATCCATTTGTACTTGGCTTACCTACTGGTTCATCGCCGATGGGAACCTATAAAGAATTGGTCAAACTCGTCAAAGCCGGTAAAGTCTCTTTCGATAATGTCATTACTTTCAATATGGATGAATATGTCGGTATTCAGGAGGGACACTTAGAGAGTTACCACTCATTTATGCGGACAAACCTTTTCGAACATATAGGCATGCCATTGGAGAATATCAATATCCTTGATGGCAATGCTGAAGATCTGGAAGAGGAATGCCGAAGCTATGAAGAGAAGATTTTGGCCGTAGGCGGTATCAAACTTTTCTTGGGTGGGATCGGTCCCGATGGCCATATCGCCTTTAATGAACCTGGATCATCCCTCCATTCCCGCACTAGGATAAAAACGCTGACCTACGATACCAGAATCGCCAATTCCCGGTTCTTTAACAATGATGTCAACCAGGTTCCCAAGCTGGCTTTAACCGTCGGTGTGGCTACCGTTACCGATGCGGAGGAAGTTATTCTGATCGTAAATGGTCATGGAAAAGCCCGGGCTTTGCATAAAATCATCGAAGAAGGCGTGAATCACATGTGGACTGCATCTGCTTTACAGCTCCATCCCAAATCAATGATAGTCTGTAATATTGACGCTACTGCCGAACTTAGCATGGAAACGGTCAGGTATTTCCGTGATATTGAAAAAGATAACTTAGATCCTTGTGAATTATAATTGTCCCCTTCCCTAGATCGGGGGGTGCCGTCGGCGCCCCCCTTTTTTATCCTTTAGTTTTTAAGTCAGCCGGTTTTACCACTGACACTTCAAGGGGGCTTGTCGTATCCAGATGAATATCACGCTGGGTGACAAGGCCACATTTGCTTTCCCTATGTTCACCGTCAATATCATGCTTCACTTGGCGACTTTGGCATGGAATAGCGAATAGGTGTTAATTGTCTCTTTAAATTGTACCAAAATTGGTCGTTTAAAAATGTACCACTTCC
>JABMQW010000173.1 GCA_013203115.1 Fidelibacterota bacterium | reverse complement strand
GGAAACTTATTTCGGCGCAACCCAAATCGAAACAGGCATAGATATTATCGGAGGACTATTTTATGGCTAGGACAATTACAATTGATCCTGTAACGCGAATTGAGGGTCACCTACGTATTGATTGTGATATTGATAACGGACATGTAACCGAGGCCTGGTCATCCGGACAGATGTGGCGTGGCATTGAAACCATCCTGCAAGGTCGCGATCCCCGGGATGCCTGGTTGTTTACTCAGCGCATATGCGGGGTTTGCACTACCGTACATGCTATCGCGTCGGTTCGGACGGTCGAAAATGCCCTGAACATGGAAATTCCACTGAACGCCCAATACATCAGAAATATAATCATTGCCGCTCACGCTATCCATGATCACATCGTCCATTTCTATCATTTATCGGCCTTGGATTGGGTGGACATTGTTTCCGCCCTCAGCGCCGATCCGCAAGCAGCTTCCAAACTGGCGCAAAGCCTGTCGCCCTGGCCCAACAATGGTGTTCAGGAATTCAAGGCTGTGCAGGACAGACTGGCTGGCTTTGTGCAATCGGGACAGTTAGGCATTTTTGCCAACGGATACTGGGGTCATCCGGCCATGAAACTGCCGCCGGAAGTAAATCTGATTGCCGCCGCTCATTACCTGGAAGCATTCGAATTCCAGCGCAAGGCCAACCAGATTGTTTCAATCCTTGGCAATAAAACTCCCCATATCCAGAATCTGGCAGTCGGGGGCGTGACCAACGCCATTAATCCCGACAACCAGTCCACGCTTAATATGGAACGGTTAGCTTACATCAAAACCCTGATGGGTGAAGTTGAAGGCTTTATCCGTGATGTCTTTTTGGTAGACATAGCCGTAATAGGTGGCTTATATGCTGACTGGTTACCCTATGGAGCAGGTGTAACAAATTACCTGAGTGTTCCTGATTTTCCGATGGATACAAAAGGAACCGAATTCCTTATCCCCGGAGGATATATCCCCGGCGGTGACATTACCAAATTCAAGGCCATTACCAGTTTCAACGATCCCTATTTCGAGGATAATGTAAAGGAAAGCATCAAGCATTCCTGGTACGATGGTAAATGGAATCGTCACCCTTATAAGGAAGATACAACACCAAAATACAGCGATTTTGACCGTAAGAAAGAGTATTCTTGGGTGAAATCACCGAATTTCCTTAATAAACCAGCCCAGGTGGGACCACTTGCTAATGTACTAAGTATGTATGCTGCCGGTCATGAACCTACCCGCTATTACACTAATCTGGCTCTTGAAAAGGTTAGCGCGATTGCCAAGACACAGGTTGGTGTGGATATTCTTCACTCCACTCTTGGGAGACATGTCGCCCGCTGCGTTCGCACCAATGTCATTTATGATATACTTAAGGAAAATTACAACGCCTTGGTAACAAATATCGCCAAAGGCGATTTTGACACCTTCAATCCGCCTACATTCCCCAAAGGAGAACAAACCGGTTTTGGTTTCCATGAAGCGCCACGTGGCACATTATCACACTGGATTGTAATTGCAGATGGCAAGATTAAAAACTACCAGTGTATAGTACCCTCTACCTGGAATGCAGGACCACGCAATCATAAAAACAAACCCGGACCGTATGAAGCCGCGCTTGTAGGAAATCCAGTTGCCAATCCTGAACAACCCTTGGAGGTTCTACGAACAATCCATTCGTTTGATCCATGCCTGTCATGTGCCATTCATCTGCACAATAACAGCAAGGAAAACATAGTTCGTGTCAGTACCTGGTAAAATATCCTCAGATATTCTTATCCTGGGGCTGGGCAATGTCCTGCTCCAGGATGAGGGTGTCGGGGTACATGTTGTAAATCAACTGCAGAAACATTATCTCTTCAATCCATCTGTTGATTTAATAGATGGTGGTACATCTGGTCTTGATCTTCTGGGTGATATTGAGGATCGTACCAGGATAATTATTGTTGATGCTATCGAATTCGGGCAATATCCCGGCTACGTCGGCATTTTAAAAAACGATGAAATTCTAGCCCGAATCCAGACCAAGCTTTCAATTCATCACTTGGGGTTGTCGGATATTTTAAGCACTCTTATATTATTGGATAAAATTCCTCCGGAAATTATTTTGGTGGGAATACAGCCCGAAAAACTGGAGACCGGTCTGGTATTATCTGAAACGGTAAATAAAGCTGTTCCCAAGGCAGTTTCCATTATATTTTCTCTATTGGAGGAATGGGGTATAACGGTTACTCAAAATTCAGCTGATAACCAAACCGGAGTTTGGCAGTTTACCAGTTAAAATAAACCTAATCTTTATCTAAAACGAACCTGCCATATTAGCGCGTGCAAATCCTTTGTACTTAGCTCCATATGGATTCAATCGGAAATCATATTGGAGTATTTTTATATAAAATTTTTAGCCGTCAAATTGAAAAAGAGCCCTGAATTAATACATATAATGCTTAATCGGTTCACCTTCATTTTCAATCCGGCTCATGGCTTGGATACCAATATCAAGATGTAAATCCACAAATTTTTTAGTTACGGCATTATCCGATTCCTCAGTTTTAATACCTTCCGGCACCATAGGTGTATCCGAGACCAGCAGCAATGCTCCGCGTGGAATTCCGTTGGCAAAGCCAACCATAAACAGGGTCGCGGTTTCCATATCAATTCCCAGCACCCTTAAATCTTCTAAGTAGAGTTTAAAATCAGCATCATGCTCCCACAGTCTCCTGTTTGTTGTATACACCACACCGGTACGATATTCCAGTTCGCGTTCCACTAAGATCTGTGAAATATATTTATGCAATTTAAAGGACGGCAGGGCTGGCACTTCCAGTGGAAAATAATCATCGCTGGTACCCTCTCCGCGAATTGCGGCAATTGGCAGAATAAAATGTCCGATTTCAGTAGATTTTTTCAGGCCGCCACATTTTCCCAGGAAAAGAACTCCATTTGGTGAAGTTGATGAGAGTAAATCCATGATTGTGGCTGCGTTGGAGCTGCCCATTCCAAAATTGATGATGCTTAACCCATCATCATTGATTGCGGAAGTCATCGGTCCACCAATCCCAAGGATCGGGACATCAAAACGCCGGGCAAATTTTTCCACATAATTCTGGAAATTTGTCAGCAATATTTGTTGACCGATAATTTCCGGGGCGAGACCGGTATACCGACGCAACCAGTTTCTTGCTATGGTGATTTTATTTTCCATTCTGATTCCTATTTAACGTTACTATTCTTCCAGCTTTGTCAATATTGCTCTTACAACGCTGGCTTGACCCTGATGTCCGCCACCTTCACCGAGAACGATTATTTCTTTTTTCAAATAATGTCTGGTCCAGCCCGGGAAATCACGTAAATAATATTCTGGTTCGTACAGGGCATCGCGGAATTTGGGACCACCACTATTATAGTGCAATTGATCTTTTGAATATACCTCTGAAAGCAAGCAACCACCAGATTTTAGTGCCCTGCGATATTGGTTATGCAAGTGCAGAATTTTACCCTCATCAAAATGTAAAAAGATATTGATAATGGCATCGTACTTGCCAATACCAAGATCGATTTCCAGAATATTGGCTTGAACCAGCTCAATTTCAACCTGGAATTCCTCCGCCAAAGCACGGGCTTTTTCCAATCCTTTTCGGGAATAATCCAGAGAAGTAACCATAAATCCTTGCCGTGCAAGCCAGACCCCATTGCGTCCTTCCCCATCACCGGCACACAGAACTTTACCAACTGGCAATCGATTCACATTTTGGGTTAAAAAGACATTGGGTTCCTTACTGAACACATATTCATTTACGGAATAGCGCTGATCCCATTTTGTTGTCCACTTATCGGTCTTCATTCCAATCTGAATTACTCCAGTTCCAGAGCTATTGGGCAATGATCGGAGCCCAATACCTCAGCGTGAATGTCGGCGTCAATAATCTGATCGGTAAAACCTTCATTAACAAAGAAATAATCGATCCGCCAACCGACATTCCGTTCCCGTGCACCATAACGGTAAGTCCACCATGAATAGCGTTCAGGTTCGGGATGAAACAGGCGAAAAGTATCCAGGTAACCATGTTCAATATATTTATCAATCCAATCTCTTTCCTCCGGTAGAAATCCCGATGTTTTGGAATTTGCTTTAGGGTTGGCCAGATCGATCTCCGTATGTGCCGTGTTCCAATCTCCGCCTACCACCACATTGATACCGGAAGCTATCTGCTCATCAAGTATCTCCAACAGATCATTGTAAAAATCAAGTTTGTAGTCCAATCTTTCCTGGTCACGCTGTCCATTCGGAAAATAAATATTGTAAAGTAAAAAATTTTCATGTTCAGTAATCAGGACCCGTCCTTCTGCGTCAAAGCGTTCAATTCCCAGACCTTTTTGCACATAAAGCGGTTCAGTTTTTGTGTAGGTGGCCACACCGGAATAGCCAGCCCGCTCAGCGCTGTGCCAGAAAGTGTGATAACCATGTTTCTTCAGAAGTTCCTCTGGTACCTGTTCCTCGCGCGCTTTCGTCTCTTGCAGGCACAGGATATCCGGCTGTTCGTGATTAAGCCAATCCAAAAAACCTTTCTTTGCCACGGCCCTAATACCATTTACGTTCCAAGAAAATAATTTCATTTCAATTCCCACTATAATGATTATTGTATAAATATGGTTTATTCAATTGGATAAATTATTGAATCTTCACCAATTATAATACATCCCTGTATTTTTTTTCGATCATTGCCGTTATAATAAATTAGCTATGAACTTTAATGGCAAAAAATCATGATCGATTCCACATTTCGTTGTAATTTTTATTAATAAAATAGTCCGGGATATAATGTCTGCCGAAAATAAACGACCCCGTAAGCGCCAGAGATCGCACTTTGTATTTCTCCGCCAATTCGGGTATGAAATTTTTATAGTACTGTTATTAGTTGTGGGGGGATTTCTATTAGTAGAAAAAACTGACGTAAGTGCCATTCTGACCAACTGGATTAAAATCGGTTTTAACACCATAAGTGGTGGATTTACTGCCTTTGCCCTTTATGGTTATAATTATTTCGCATCTTTTGAAACTTCCGATATCGTCGGTTATATATTCATTCTACTGGCGATTCACTTAATGTTTGTACGGGGCCGGAAGCGACTATTCAGAGAATATGACTCGGTATACAAATGTCCCTATTGTAAACATGAAAAAATGCAACGTACTAAGCGGCAATTTTGGCATAAGCTAATTGGTTTTTTATTAATCCTAAGAATTAAGCATTACGAATGTAAAGCATGTAAAAAGGGAACAATTACTTTCTCCAGGATCAAATAAATTCAGCTTTTCTCAAAATGTAAATTGTATTAATAATGTTTCAATTAATGAAGCTCCCCACTGCAAGTAGCGGATTATCTTTAGTAAAATTGCGCCGAAGCCAAACCTGCCTTTGCATTAAAGCGCTTCGGCGTGGTTCACCTCGTCATTCATCCTTGTAGCAAACTACAGGTTATTCTGGCGAAGGCGAATAATAAGTGCAACAGGTATTAATTTATTTTGTCAACTTAACCAGCGAAGCTAAATTCGCCACCGCTATTTCAAGTAAAAAATAGTTATGGCCCGTTCGTCAAGAGGTTAGGACACCAGGTTTTCATCCTGGCAGCAGG
>JABMQW010000172.1 GCA_013203115.1 Fidelibacterota bacterium | reverse complement strand
TATGTTATTAAGTATTCTCCTCCGGCATTCTTTTATGCTTTTTATATCATGATGCACTTCATAGAATAAGACTAATGAGTTTCCCGACGTAGAAAGTCTGCCTTCAGCATTCCTGTTTGTAAATCCAGCTCTAATGAAGAGTCCCGATTTGGGGCTCCGTGTATTACAAAATATTTAGAATTTCCGCTCTGAAAAGTTGTTGGTTTTGTACGAAACCCGTATCCACAAAACTGCTGTCGAAAACGGCCATAAACGGTCAATTCTGGCACTTTGGGGTAAAAAGAAAGGAGTTATGACTGAAGAGGATAAAATATAACGTCTTAGTTTGATCTACGCACCTGTTTTACCACATCCTTAATTGCCTCGATTACAACCTCAGGTTTCTCATTGGCAATATCATGTCCGCAATCTGCTTTTATATGCCAATTATAGGTTGAAAATTGAGCCAATTCACTTTGTATTTCATGATAAATCTCCATAGCAATTTTCCTTTGGTACTCGTTCATATTTGGGTTATTTATCTTAGATCGGTAGATTACAGCCAAGGGAAAATCACCTAAGGTATCCATAACATTTATATTTTGATTCGTATCTTCATCCAAAAATGAATCGAGTTTTAAATAGTATTTTAACAATTCAGGTCTTGCTAAGTCTTTATGATACTTGTGCGTTTCTGGATGATTATTCACCCAAGGTGGAGAATCTATTAGCTCTCTTATTATTTCTTCATGTGTCTTATTGCTCAAGCGTGAGATTAATCCAATTAGCTCGTCCCAATTTTTTTGATATACAAATGTAATGTCCTCAGGATAACGACTTTTTTGACATTCTGATGCGCTATCAATTAAGATCATACCTGCTACTCTGTCAGGATGCTGCCGTGCAAATTCACGAATATATATACCACCAGCTGACCAACCTGCAAATACTATTGGATCACGCAACCCAAGTGTTTCTATTAGTTCATATAATTCTGAAGCTAAGACTTTACTATTTCGTTCTGGAGTGGGACTTGGTTCACTATATCCCATCCCTGCTCGATCATAGCTAATTGTACAGGTGAGGTTAGCTATCTGTGGTTGAACATAACCAAATGTAAATGAATCATTGAAAAAACCTGAATCAAAGATTACTACTGGTGATCCTTTTCCATATCGCTGAATATGTACCTTACGCCCATTAACATAAATTAATTCTCCGGGAGGCGGTAATGCATTCATCATGACATTGATTTCATATTACAATAGCTGCTGAATATTTAAGCTCTGTAGTACTTTCTGCCAACTATATTTTCAGTATATTTTCGTTCTGGTTTAAACCGCATATTTAGAAATGCTCAATGCCCCTATTAAACATAGGTGAAGTTGGTATAAGACAAACTAAAAACCAATTAAATTATTGCTGTCAGAATCCGTATCCCGCCCGTATCCACAAAACCGTGGTTAAAAACGGTTATTTCTGAATTTTTAGGTTAAATTGAGTACCGACATATTATTGTTGGATGCAGAAATAATGGGGGTATCCTTATGAATGAGGAATTAAAACAGCGCCTTTCAAGGTTATCCGGTGGCACGCCGTACCGTGGCAAAATACCGCGAACAAATGAAAATACCGGTAGCCCGATTACGCAGACAATTGTAATAATTGTTTAAACCGTAAGTTAATATTCCAATTGGAAAGGAGAGAACAAAATGGCATATCGTAGAATAATTATCGGTGATAAAGAAATCCGTATACCGGACAAGCTTTTAGCCTTTGGAATTGTGCCGATTATTTTAATCGTTATTGGACTATGGCTGGCAACCGGCATTTATGTTGTTGGACCCGATGAGGTTGGTGTTATCCGCACTTTTGGTAAGGCCACCCGGGTAGCTCAGTCCGGCTTGAACTGGCATATTCCCTATCCCTTCGAAGTCGTTGATACCCCTAAGGTAACCGAGGTGAAACGGATCGAGATCGGCTTCCGCAATGTCGGAAAACAGGGCTATCGTAAATATGCTAAAGAAAGTCTGATGCTCACTGGTGATGAGAATATTGTCGATGCCGAGATGATCGTGCAATATAAAATCAAAGATCCGCAGGCTTATCTGTTTAATTTTGTAAAACCGGCGGTCACGGTGCGGGAGGCGGCTGAAGCCAGTTTGCGTACTACCATTGGTCAGCACGAGATTGATGAAGCGTTAACTGACGGAAAATTTATTATCCAGGAAGAAACTAAGGATTTACTGCAATCTATCCTTGATAAGTATGTAACGGGAATTCATGTTGTCGCCGTCCAATTACAAGCTGTTGGTCCGCCCAAACAGGTTGTGGCTGCTTTTAAAGATGTGGCTTCGGCCAAAGAGGATAAAAACCGTATGATCAACCAGGCTGAAGGTTATCGCAATGATGTGATCCCCAAAGCCCGCGGTGAAGGCCAGGCACAGATCGCGAATGCCCAGGGTTACATGGAAGCACGTATTAAACGAGCGGAAGGAGATGCAACGAAATTTGCCGCCATCCTGAAAGAATACCGGAAGGCTAAAGGTGTGACTGAAACACGCCTGTACTTAGAGACAATGGAGCAGATACTGCCACAAATCCAAAAATATATCGT
>JABMQW010000171.1 GCA_013203115.1 Fidelibacterota bacterium | reverse complement strand
GGCATTTACCTGTTCTTAAGACGACAGAAATTAAATTTTACAGCATCACTATTTGGTGGGATGATCTATAGTATTACACCGTATATGTTCGGCTTAATTAATGCCGGACATTCATCCAAGTTGATCGCCCTGGCATATGCGCCCTGGGTATTCTTGACAGCCGATTACTGTTTGCGGAAGAAAACCTGGCGGGGAGTGCTTTTATTGGCAATTGCAGCGTCCCTGCAATTATGGGCTAATCACCCTCAGGTAGTTTATTATACCTGGATGGTCGTTGTTTTCTGGTGGCTCTGGCTCCAGACCACCAATCTGATCGATAGAAAATGGGCGATTAAATCTGAAGGAAAAGCAACACTCTTAATATTAAGCGGGTTATTAATTGCACTATTAATTGTATCAACACCCTATGTTTTTATTTATGAGTTCCAAGGTCACTCCAACCGCGGAGCGCCCTCAGTTCTTGATCAGACCGGCGAAACCGAATCAGGCGTAAAATGGGATTATGCTACTCAGTGGTCATTCGAACCATACGAATTAATTTCCTTCATTTATCCCTATTATTACGGGTTGCAGAATTTCCCAACCCGCGATGTAAAAAGTGCAGCATACTGGGGCGGTATGCCCTTTACGCAATCAACTCATTATTTTGGATTATTAGTGATTCTAATTGCCATTTTAGGCGCTGTTCTGAAAAAACCTGATCGTTTCCAGACTTTTCTTTGGGTTACATCGGTCCTGATTTTACTGGTAGGCTTCGGACGCCATTTACCAATTTTATTCAGTCCCCTATTTCACCTAGCCCCGTTTTTCAGCAAATTCAGAGTACCCTCCATGATTTATGCCCTGTTGCCTCTCAACTTTAGTCTTTTAGCAGCTTTCGGGCTGGATGCGCTGATCAATCGATTACGAACGGTTAACCCAGAGAATATTAAACGGCTGCAAAAACCGGTTTTGATCGTATTTGGTAGTGTGATCGTTCTATCATTAATATATCTGTTATTTGGATCTTCAACCCTATCATTTTTTAAAACTGGAGAAGCTAATAAGTATGACCCCCAGATCATATCACAAATAAAAAATGTGCGAGCGGATTTGTTCCAGAAGGGCTTAATTCTAGCCTTGGTGTTGTCCGGTGGGGGCTTAGCTGTCATCTGGCTGGGGCTTAAAGGAAGTATTAAAGCTAAATATGTTGGATTAACTCTTGTAGGATTGACAATAATTGATCTCTGGGTTGTTAACAATGAATTTTTATTTTTACATAAAACCCGTAAGATGGAACAGCAATTTCAGGCTAATGCGATTACTGATTTTCTAACTGCGGATAAGGATTTGTTCCGGATATTTCCAGTGGATGATTTGAACACAAACTGGTACGGCTATTTCGGATTGGCGAGTATTGGCGGTTATCGACCGGTAAAACTGCGGACATACCAGGATCTGATGGATGCGGGTGGGCTAAATAATGTATCCATATTAAATATGCTGAATGTTAAATACTTGATTACCAGTAAAAATATTCCTCATCCGAGTATGAAATTGGTCTTGCCTGGTGCGCGCAAAGTCTATGAAAACACCAGTGTACTTCCCAAAGCCTGGATGGTTAATCGGATAATCAATGCTGATTCACAAAAAGAATCTTTAGAAAAAGTGTTTAGTAAGGATTTCGCACCGGATACTGAGGCAATTGTCAATAATTATGACGCTGAAGAAATTTCATCCACAGGTGGGGGAGATGTGATTATTGAAGCCTACACCGAAAATGAAATTGTTCTTTCCGTCGATGCGAATGCATCCGGTTTGCTGGTCCTGTCGGAAAATTATTACGCACCGGGCTGGCGGGCATCCGTGGATGGGCAAGCAACCAAGCTTTACCAGACTAATCATGTTCTCAGATCGGTTGTCGTTCCCGCTGGTAAGCATGCCGTAAAGTTTTGGTACGATAACTATAAATGGCAGCTGGTCCGGATCATATCCAGGCTATCACTCCTTATGACTTTAATAATGCTGGGATGGATATACCGTTCCCGGCTGATCGTTTTAATCCGCAGGCAAAAATGAACTGGTATCGTCACGCCGGAAATATTAAGGCTGGTTTGTTTATAACCGGTATTGTCATGGTGGTGGCATTATTGATGTATTCTCAACGGATCGTTAATGAATTACGTGAGGATAACAGGCAGATTGTCAAAATATATGCCGAGATCATTGCTAAAACCGCCGCGGATCAATCCGACGCCAATCTCAATTTTGTATTTGAAGAGATAATAAAAAAGGTTCAGTTTCCGATCATCTATTCCGATGCTGATCTAAAACCTACTTTTTACCGCAATTTACCCGATACGTCTTTTACAGAAGGTGAATTATTTGCTTATCGCAAGACAATGGATGCCGCCAATGATCCAATACCTATTTTGTTTACCAACCCGGAAACGGAACAGGAAATCCTGATCGGTAATATCCATTATGGTGATTCTCGGTTGATACGCAAATTACAATGGTTGCCTTTTTTGGAGATGGGTACAGTAGCATTATTCATTTTATTGGGTTTTATCGGATTTTCCGTAATTCGTAATAGTGAAAAACGTCATATTTGGGTTGGAATGGCTCGCGAAACGGCGCATCAATTGAGTACTCCGGTTTCAGCCATGATGGGGTGGATTGAATGGTTAAAAGCACATCCGGATCATTGTGCTGATATTATCGATGATATGAAAATTGATCTGGATCGATTACAAAAAGTGAATAACCGTTTTAGTAAAATGGGGTCTGAATCCGAATTCAAGCAGATAAATTTATCAGAGCAGGTCGAGCTGGTAGCCATATATCTTCGTCGTCGTCTACCTTCCTTGGGTAAAAATATCCGGATTACTAATGCTATTCCGCTGGATAGTAAATATTTTGGTAATGGTATTTTACTATCCTGGGCTATTGAAAATGTTATTAAAAATGCTGCCGATGCTATTGATCGGGATGATGGTGAAATAAAAATAACGCAGACCGAAGATGTAAACGGCCTGTACCTTCTCGTTACTGATAATGGTAAAGGAATACCCCGCCGGGATTGGAAAAATATATTTCGTCCCGGTTTCAGTACTAAAGACCGTGGATGGGGACTCGGTCTCTCACTTACTCGAAGAATAATCACCGAAATCCATAAAGGAAAAATCAGGGTTGTACAATCTGAAATTGGGTCGGGGACGACTATGGAAATATTTTTAGCGCGGGATTAGTATACCTGTATTTAGTTGATCCGTTTTAGGGATATCAATCCAGAACAGTTACCGGACTACTTGTTAATCCTAATCAGCCATTCTAATTTCGGCACACTTAATAACAGGAGAATTTAGTGGAAATTTTAAATGCAATGGCCGGTTCAGGTTCGGCTCAAGGTGGTGGTGGAATTGCTACCTTCTTACCCTTCATACTTATCTTTGCCATTATATATTTTTTTATGATCAGACCGCAATCCAAAAAACAACGTGAAAAGCAGCAAATGCTTGATGCATTGAAAAAAGGTGATAAGGTTGTGACTATTGGTGGCATACAGGGGACTGTTGCCGGATTGAAAGATAAAGGAAAAACAATAGTTCTTAAGGTTGATAAAAATGTTGAATTAACTGTAACGCGCAGTGGAATTGCCGGTTTAGCCCATAATGTATCAACTGAAGACTCAATACAAGCACAGGCCTAATGGCGGTTAAAGAGGTAACATTATTCGGTAACCCGATTCTCAGGAAAAAATGTCGGGCTGTAACTGAATTTAAAACACTCGGACCTACCGTTCAGGACATGCTGGATACGATGTACGAAAATGAAGGCATCGGCCTGGCCGCTAATCAGATTGGTTTGGACATGAATCTAATGATCGTGGATGTGACTCACACGGAAGAAGCTGATGAGCCATTGGTTATTGTTAACAGCACGATTATTGAAAAATCAGGTGAATCAGTATTGGAAGAAGGCTGTTTGTCGCTTCCGGAGATACGTTTTGATGTGAAGCGAGCGGAAACTATCAGGCTGAGCTTTCAAACCTTGGATGGTGCCGCGAAAACTGAAACATTTGAAGGTTTAACAGCCCGCGTTATTCAACACGAAACCGATCATTTAAATGGCTTATTCATAATCGATCGTACCAGTCCTTTAGTTAAAATGAAGTTCAGCAAGGAACTGAAGGAAATAGAGCGGCTCTCACGCAGCTGACTTTTCCGATGAGGAGTTTTCCCTTTTTAGCGCAGATTAGCACTTGTGTTATCAATCAATACTGATCTGTATTCGTTTCAGGGGAAGAAATAGTGCGTATTGTATTTATGGGAAACCCGGAATTTGCCGTTCCAAGCTTACAGCGTATCGTAAATTCCAAGCATGAACTGATTACCGTTGTAACCAATCCGGATCGCCCTGTCGGACGAGGACGCCGATTGCAACCTTCTGCAGTAGCACAGGCTGCGGCCGATCTTGGCCTATCACTCATTCAACCCGAAACCCTGCACGATTCGAAATTTCATTCCCGCTTAAATAAACTACAACCGGATCTGTTTGTAGTTGTGGCCTTCCGTATCTTACCTCGTGCGATTTTAAGTATTCCAGTTTGTGGGTCGATCAATTTACACGCTTCATTACTACCTCGCTATCGTGGTGCGGCACCCATCCAGTGGGCGCTGATTAATGGTGATTCAGAAACCGGATTGACTACTTTTCTGATTAAACCAAAAGTAGATACGGGTGATATGCTGGATCAGATTTCTGTTGTTATCAAGCCTGATGATGATTTTGGCTCTTTATCAGAGCGAATGCAACTGATTGGGGCTGATCTTCTAATCCGAACAATCGATAAAGTTTCTACCGAGGCAATCAAACCAAGCTTACAGGATAAAACTCAGGTAACTAGTGCTCCTAAAATAACGATGGATATCTGTCGGATAGATTGGTCTAAATCGGCAGTGGATATCCTGAATCTTATCCGTGGCCTATCACCGGCACCAGGCGCCCATACCAGGTGGCGCAATAAACGCCTGAAAATATTTGCTGGTCGAGTTATTGAAGATGATTCTGATATTGCCCAACCTGGAACAATTGTTGCCCTAAAAGCGAATGAAATTCAGGTCCGGACCGGATTGGGAATTCTGGCTATCGAAGAATGCCAGTTAGAGGGTAAACGCCGGCTCGTGGTAGACGAATTTCTACGTGGGATAAAAATTCAGATTAGTGAAGTTCTAGGTGAATAAAATTGATTCCCGGGAAGCCGCTTTGGAAATCCTCGATCAAGCCCGGGAACAAAACCGGAGGCTGAGTGAGGTTCGGGATTCTTATTTTAAACAATATTCATTATCAGGTCCCAATCGAAATCGCGTAACCAGTCTGACTCAGGAAGTAACCCGTTGGCAGGGACGACTTGATTTTTGGTTAAACGGAATATCAAAGCGACCATTAAAATCATTACAGCCGCGCTTGCTGATCCTACTGCGGTTGGCCGCGCTTGAATTGCTGATAGACCGAACTAACCCTGAATATGCTATAGTCAATTCATGGGTAGAATTGTCAGGGAAACGGATTGGAGCCCATGTCAAAGGTCTGGTAAATGCAATTCTAAGAAAATTGACTCTTCTTGATCCAACCAAAGAACCCGCGGAAATGCACGATTCGGCTGTTCAGGCAGCCTGGTATTCCTGTCCGGAGTGGCTGTGGATGCGCTGGGTAAAGCGGCATGGTAAAGAATTTGCAAATAATTTATGTCAGTATCAGAATCAATTAGCTGCATTGACCATTCGCCGGGATATAAATAAAATCAGCGCTGAAGATTTGGTTCGAACTTTGAAATCCGCTGGTGTGAACCTGGAACTTTACTCTGATACCGATATTTTTTTTAGGGTGGTGAATAGTGGAAGCGTCCTGCGCACACATGATTTATTTAGAGACGGGAGCTACTCATTCCAGGATCGTGGAGCCGGTGCCGTGGTTGAAATACTGGCCCCGCAACCCAATGAAATTATTCTTGATGTATGTGCGGCACCGGGCACGAAAACAGTATATATTGCTGAGCTTATGGGACGGGATTCCACCAATCAAATATTTGCCTATGATATCGATCCGGCTAGGGTAAGTAAAGCAATAGATGATAATAACCGCCATGGTTGGGATAATATTACCTGGACGGTAACCGATACGACCGTAGCTGACTTACCTGAAGCTGATGCCGTGCTGGTCGATGTGCCTTGTACCGGAACAGGTGTGATCGGACGCCGACCCGATATTCGTTGGCGCCGGCAACCGGCAGATATCAGAGAAATGGCTCAACTGCAATTCAGGATATTGAAAAATGTCAGTCGTGCCGTAAAAACCGGTGGACGTCTTGTTTATTCAACCTGTTCAATGGAACCTGAAGAAAATTGGAATGTTGTTGAGGCGTTTCTTAAATTTAATCCTCGATTTTCGATCGAGAATATCGATCAATTAATACCAGATAAATGGATAAATCCAGACCACTGCATGGAGACTTTCCCGCCTCGTGACCGGGTTGACGGCATTTTCGCGGTCCGATTGAAATCAGAATGATTAGATCATTAGGACGCTATCTGTTTGCATTATTCATTTTATCAGTGCTTGGATTCATTGTGTTTAATTCAATATTATTGCCGCGCTATACACTCCATGATGAAAGCCGTTACCTGATGGATATCCGCGGCAATTCTGTGGAAGACGCTCTGGCTAAATTAAAATTGGAGGGTTTTAGCGGGATTGTTGGCGATAGTCGGTATTCAAATGAGATAGAACCGGGAACAGTGTTGGATCAATATCCCTCACCAAATACAAAAGTAAAACCGGGGCGTACTATTTGGCTTACAATTGCCCAACCGGAGAAAATGGCCGTTGTACCAAATCTACTGGGACATTCACAACGTAGTGCGGAACTGGAATTGCAACAGGTTGGTCTGGAAATTGATACAATTTATCAGGAATATAATCCGGATTATCCTCAAGGTACCATTGCTTGGCAGTATCCAAAGGGCGGTGATAACCTGCAAAAAGGTTTGGGCGTGCAAGTGACGCTGAGTTTAGGAGTTCCGCCCAATTTTTTTGAGGTCCCGGATTTGTTTGGTCTCAGCTTATCAAAGGCTCGTGACCGCCTGATTGCATCCCGTCTTAGGGTTGGAAAAATTTCATATCGGCAAAATGAAGATTTAATTCCTTATACGGTGTTAGGTCAATCCCTGCCGGCTGAAACTGTTCTCGACCGGGTTATTGCAATTGATCTTACAGTAAGCGTCCTGGACCTTCAGGATATCTATAACCAGTTAATTGGTGAAGAGTAGTTGTTTTCTACTCCTGAGTTATATCGCAAATTAATTCATTTAGCGAGTTCGATAATTCCACTTTCGTATTTGTACTTGTTTCCTGATCGTGCATTGATGGCCGTACTTTTGTCTATAGTGGTTGTTCTCAGTTTTATTTTAGACCATGATGACATTCAAAAAATCAATTGGATAAAAAATATATTTACGAAATATTTGAATCCATTGATGCGAAAGTCTGAAATTAATGGCCGGTTGACTGGGGCAACATGGCTTTTTATATCTTCTTTCATTACAGTATTAATTTTTCCCATGGACATCGCTGTTTACGCTCTTTTAATCATGACGGTTAGTGACGCTGTGGCTGCCTTGGTAGGGTTGTATTTTGGAAAAAGAAAAATTTTTAATAAAACTTTTGAGGGAACTTTAGCCGGCATTATAGTAGGTATATCATTATGCTTTCTGGTTCCAACCATTCCTTTTATGATAGCTGTTATCGGGGTTATCACCGGAATGTCAGTTGAATTACTGCCTTTACGCATGAATGATAATCTCAGTATTCCACTGGTATCAGGTGGCATAATGCATATAGCAAGGACTTATCTAGTATGACATTCCTAATGCCAAGCATACTCTGGGGCTTATTGGTAGCTATTTTACCAATACTGATTCACCTTTTCAGTCTCCGTAACACTAAAGAAGTTGAATTCAGCACATTACGTTTCATTAAGGAATTAGAGCACGAAACGATCCGAAAACTGAAACTGAGACAATGGTTATTAGTCCTCTTGCGGGTACTGATAATAATTTGTTTGGTCCTGATGTTTGCCCGACCAGTTCAGCGCGGTTTTGCTCCCGGTTGGATGGCAGGAGAATTGGAATCGCGGGTCGTTATTTTTGTCGATAATTCAGCCAGTATGGCGGCGGACACACCAAACGGAAATCGCTTGGCGCTGGCACGTAAAATGGTCCCAAATATTATTTCGATCTTTGAGGGTCAGACAAACCTGAGTATTTACCAGACCAATCCGCTGCAAATGATTTTTTCGAGCGAAATAGACGATCCGAATGAAATTCGTAAAGCAGTTGATGGAATTGCTCCGACCCAATCATTTGATCGCCTTTGGCAGTCAATTGATTCGGTTCTAACAACTTTACCTGGCGCTGAGCCTAATCGTGAATGTTTTATTATCAGCGATTTTCAAGATGCACCAAGCACTGTTTTTCTGGCTCAAAGTGGTCTGGATACAGCCGCTACCGGTTGGCGATTCTATTGTCTCAAAGTCCCTGAAACCGCGTATAACTTGTCATTAAGAAATGTTGAAATAGTTAATCAAGTGCGGATGCCCAATCATCTGCTGAAAATAAATACAACCGTTAAAAATGACGGAAGTCAGGATATGGAGAATGTACCGGTAGAATTATATCTGAATGAGGAACGCGTTGGACAAGTCGTATCAGGATTCGAAACCGGTCGCGCCCGGGATTTTCTTTTTCAGGCTTATACCGGAAAAAGTGGAATAGTCACCGGTCTGATGACCATTCCGGAAGATGCTTTTCCATTCGATAATGAATATCATTTCAATCTGGTCATTCCCACCTTAATTAATTGTACTGTTGTCGGAGCATCTCAAGCTGAAATACATCTGCTGTTGACTGCTCTGCGTTCAATTGACAATGACAATCATTATCTGTTTGCTGAATCGCGGATAGATTCTTTACCACAAGCTCTGTTTCTCGATGAATCGGATGTATTAATTCTGTATAATCCAGGCAGTTTACCATCCTCAGCTTTGGAAGAAATAAAAACTTTTTTAAACAATGGTGGTGGTGTCATCTGGTTCAGTGGAGACCGGATATTACAGGCTGAAAATAGTGCCGCGGAACAGATGTTAAATTTGCCTCACCCTCGTCAATTAAACCAACTGGAAGGAGAAGCCTTTTATTCAGTCAGTGCCACATATCCCGATCACCCGCTGTTAGAAGACCTGGAATTGCGGGATTTGGATAATGAACTGCCACAGGTTTTTCGTTATGTGGATGTATCATTGAACCGTTCGCATCGGACGATTCTCAGGTTAAACAACAATCGGCCATTATTACTTGATCTGTCGATTGAAGGAGGCCGGATTTTCTATTTCACTTCATTATTGGATTTACGTTGGAATGATCTGGCGATGCGTGGTCTTATAGTACCGCTATTGCACCGGATGTTGATGCTGTTGGCAACCGATGAATCTAATATTCAACCTTTGATTGTCGACCAAGAAAAGCAAATCCACTTAGACCGTGACTTGCTGAAAAGTGAATGGGAGCTGATCACACCGAGTGGTAAACGGATTTTATTGCTTCCTGACTTTACTAAGGAGAGTTTACTAATTACCCAGACAAACGAGCTTGGTCAATACCGGGTGATGGCAGACGGAAACCTGTTTACTGTTTTTGCCACGCGGCTTTCAAAATACGAGCATATTGATCGGCAGGCCAGTGAACGCAATATTATCACTCGGTTACCGGAAGGCCGGGCGCGCTGGATAAATGTTAGTGACGATCTGGCATCAGTCTTACGAGATACCCGTTTTGGAAGCTCTTTATGGCGGACATTTTTACTGATCGCAATCATCATGCTGATAATTGAGACCGTTATAGGGCGAATCAAACCCGGTGCTGTAAAGAAAAAGGCCTCGAATGCAGATTGATAATAGCATTCGGGAGCGGGAAAGGGCGCTGCTGGTTGGAGTAGTTCACAGTCAGATGGATGAAAGCACTCTTCAGGAACATCTGGATGAATTAGTGCTTTTGGCAGCTACGGCCGGGGCGGAAGTTATTGGTCAGGTAACCCAGAAACTGGCGCGGATCAATCCAGCCTTTTTTATCGGTAAAGGTAAAGCTGAACAGGTAATCAATCAAGCCCACGAACTACGAGCTGATTTAATTATTTTCGATGAAGATCTAAGCCCCGGACAAGTTAAGAATTATCATAAATTAACCGACACTATTAAGGTTATCGATAGAAGTGCTCTGATTCTCGATATTTTTCGTCAGCATGCCCAAAGTAAAGAGGCTAAAACACAGGTTGAGTTAGCTCAGTTGGAATATATTCTGCCACGTTTAACCCGGCAGTGGACTCATCTGGAGCGGCAGATGGGGGGTATCGGAACCCGGGCCGGAGCAGGGGAAACTCAGATCGAGGTTGACCGGCGTCTGATTCGTGACCGGATTGGAAAGCTAAAAAAGGAACTGGTGCGGATAGCCAAAGAACGGGAAACGCAAGGCAAACGACGAAAGAATTCGTATCGAGTCGCTTTGGTGGGTTATACAAATGCCGGTAAATCGACATTGATGAAAGCCTTGAGCGGGGCGGATGTATTTATAGAGGATCAACTTTTTGCGACACTGGATACAACCATCCGTTCAATAATACTGGATGAGTCTCATAAAATACTGCTAAGTGATACTGTCGGTTTTATTCGTAAACTGCCCCACCACTTAATTGCCAGTTTTCGCAGTACACTCAAGGAAGTGATCGAGGCTGACCTCATTCTGATTATGTTAGATGCATCATCAACTCAGGTTCAAGAACACCTGACTACCATTCAAGCCGTACTAAAAGATCTCAATACCGATCAAAAACCTTATTTAATGGTGCTCAATAAAATCGATCTAATAACCAATCAGCATAATATCCGTAACTTGCAGGATCACTGGCCGGAGGGGATAATTATCTCAGCTAAAAATCATCTGCGATTGGACAGTTTATTGAATGAAATCCGCAACTGTATGGATGCTGCCTATAAAGTAGTAAGCATAGAGTTGGCATATGATCAAGGTCGGGAATTGGCTCGAGCCCAAGAAAATGTGGAAATTTTAGAACGCAAATACCGCGCTGAAGGTATTACCTTGAAAATCAGGGGACGATCAGATCAGATCGATCAAATTCTGAGTAGATTAGACACAACCAGTCGTTAAATACTAAGCTGTTCGAATTACTGGATTATTATTAAAAAAGCCCTCATAAAGAGGGCTTAAAAATTCCCGTTTCAAGCTGTATTTCATGGACCGCGGTTAACACGGTGGAGGCCTCCCGACTACAGCAAACTTCCTTCATCCCGAATAAACGGTAAAGGCCTGTTTTTTGCATTCGGAGTACAGCTTCCTATTTATACTGATTGTAGATCCTGAAATAGCATGGCCTAAAACGGGAAATGTCAAATAACGTTACTGGAATATATAGAATGGCTGTGATTATGTGCAATGAAAAAGGGATAATTTGCGACAATTTGTCGACCAGAAATCAAGATTAATATAACCAGAATGATATGGGTTACTTAGAGTAAATGTAAGAACTGCCGGTACTCCGCTCATAATAACAATGGTTGAGATTCCACCCGCTGCAAGACCATTTTCCCGATCAGTGAATTGTCCTATTCTGTTTGTAGTTTTCTACCTTCCAGAGTGTCCACAACGGCCGCGCCAACCGCATCGCCCCAAACATTTACAGTCGTGCGACAGCGATCTAAAAACCAGTCGATTACCAAAATAAGCGATATACCTTCAATCGGAAGATTTACTGCCTGCAATACGATTACCATTGTCACTAATCCCGCTTCCGGGATACCAGCCGCGCCAATGGCAGCTAGAGTTGCAGTGAGAAAAATTACCACCATTTGTACTGACGTCAGGTCAATACCGTAGATTTGGGCGATGAAAATTGCCGCAACTGCTTCGTACAGGGCGGTACCGTCCATATTTATTGTAGCGCCCAGTGGTAAAACAAAACTGGCCGTCCGCTTGGAAACACCGCTCCCGCTGGTCACACATTCCATTGTCAGGGGAATGGTAGCCGCGCTGGATGCGGTGGAGAAAGCTGTCGTCAGGGCCGGAGCAGTATTTAAGGTATAGCGACGGACATTTTGTTGCCCGAAAAATCGCAAGATCAGTGGTAGAACAATCATACCATGAATTGACAAACCGATAATAACCGTACCGGCATATTTCCCCAGTCGGATTAATTCGGGTCCGAATCCGCTGAAACCGCCCGCATCCCCCAGTCGCCCCGCTATCAAAGCGCCGATGCCTAACGGAGCAGTCAGCATCAGGAGCTGGACGATCTTCATTATAGCATCGTTGAGGCCTACAAATACTTTAATGACCGGCTTACCGGTTTTACCGAGTGTAGTCAATACTCCGCCTAACAATAATGAGAAAATTATCAACGGTAAGACCTCATTATTGGCCATAGCCTTAAATAAATTGCTCGGAATTAATCCAACCACAACATTACGTAAGACCACCCCCACCGAACGGGATTTCCCTTTTACTTTTTCTACAATTGCCAGATCGATCCGTAAACCTTGGCCGGTTGCGTTCGGTTGAATTTGCTCACCGTTGGCGTTTTCCCATTGTTTTACGGTAATGCGCGGTAAATCGGTTCCTGTGATTCGTTCCACCACCCCCCGTATATTTTCCTGATCAGACAGAATAACCATATATCGTTCGTCATAGATGCGTCCCAGACCGGGTGTATTTAACGTGATTGTGCGTCCTTCAACCTGATAGGGCGTATCCGCCATTAGCTCGCCACCCCGCAGAGCAATCCGTTCTTCTTCCGTATCAGCACTGCCCGGTTGTACCAGATTAACGAGAGTGATTCCGACTATAACCGACAGGGCGGTTGTGGTCATATAATAAATGATTGTTTTACTGCCGATTCCGCCCACGCGACGAATATCTCCGAGGCGGCTGATCCCGACTGTCATCGAAGCCATTATCAATGGCACTACCAGCATGAGCAGGGCGCGGATGAATAATTCACCGATGAATTTGATTCCCAAACCACCAGCCGGCCAGAAACCACCAAATAATACACCACAGAAAATACCGGCTACAATACCGAATAATAATTTATTTGAATTTGTTAGTCGATTAATGATACCACTCCTTTTTTTATCCGCCTTCGTCCCGATTCTTCGGGACTTCGGCGCAATGTCACCCTAAAACAAGGGCGGATAACCGCGGCGAAGCTCAAAGAGCGAAGACGGGTTATGGATGGTACCACGGGTGTCAACCCATGGAGTTCCATTTACCAGAGATCGAATTTAATTATTAGCGGAATAAATTAAATACTAAACTTGCGGGCAGTTTTAATTGGTTGTGGCTCTCGGCAATATCCAACTATTTATTTTTCCGACCTTTGATTTCGGAATATTTCCGGTAATATGAATCTCCCAATTCGGATAAAAATCGGATCGAACGATTAACTATTCGATCTCCTTTTTTTGAATTCCGGATTCGTCTAATAACAGAATGAGCGATAGTATCGGTCAAATCCTGCAAATGAGCCAGAGATTCCCCGAGGCGTTCCGATAATTCTTTACTCATTAATCAATCCAATAGCTGTTTGAATATCATTAACTGGTCGGTTGTGATTTCCATTGTGTTAATTTCACCAGGCTAACCTTAGCTGGATTATAGCCTGAATTGAATGATTCCGGCAAGGACTCCATTATTTACTGATGATATTGGGACTAGCCTGTTTCTGAATCCACCTTCGTCTGATAAATATCGGAACTACAGTGGACAAGCAGGCATCGTTCAATTCACCGAGGTTTGCCTTGGAAAAAAAGATCTATGGCTTGCCTTGGATTTTTTACCATCAATTTTTATCAGCTTTCTGAAATATGGAAGTTGTCTTGGGGAAAGTTGAGGGGGAGGATTAAATTCCCGGCGGATAAAATTATGAGAAATATCCCATGACTTACCTGACTGTAATCCTGGTTTACCTGTTTGCTTTGATCGGCGTTGGTGTCTATAAATCGACCAAGGTTAAGACGCAGAGTGATTTTGCTGTTGCCGGTCGCAAGCTAACACCCTGGATTTTAGTGGGAACAATGCTGGCGACCTGGATCGGTACCGGCTCTATTCTCGGGAATGCCGGCAAAACATTTGAAACCGGCCTGGCCGCCTTGATCCTGCCGATTGGCGGCACACTGGGAATTCTGATCCTGACGCGAATTGCGGGGCGGGTGCGCAGCTTTGGGAAATATACCGTCCCTGAGATATTAGGAGCTCGCTACGGACAATCCGCGCGCTTGTTGAGCGTGATTGCCTTAGTGCTGGCCTACCTGGTGATCGTCAGTTACCAGTACAATGCCGGCGGAGCGGTGATCGAAACCGTGCTACGGAATCCGGAAACCGGAGTATCTCTGATCAATGCCCAGACAGCGACGATTATCGCTGCAATTTTTATTATCGCTTACACCATGCTGGCGGGTTTGATCAGTGTGGCCTATACTGATGTGGCTAACGGAATTATAATGACCGTATCGTTAGTGATAGCCTTCCCGATATTATGGATCAAAGCTGGCGGCTGGACCGGAATGGAAGCCTCTTTTCTGGCGATGGGCAAACCACAGCATATGCAGTTTTTCGGTGTCTATTCGGGACTGGATATACTGAATTTTTGTCTGCCGCCGTTTTTATTAGTGCTGGGCGATGCCAATATGTACCAGCGATTTTCGGCCGCCAGAGACGCAAAAAGCGCCACTAAGGCTACTAATTTCTTGGTCGTTGCGGTTTTGCTGATCGAATTGCTGATCATCGCCTCGGCCTGGGTCAGTTCCAGCTTGATTCCCGATGCGGAAGTCGGTAAACATGTGTTGATCTATGCCGCTCATCAATTCCTGCCATTGGCGCTGGGCGCTGTCATGCTGACGACGATTGTGGGGATTATCATTTCCACCGCGGACTCCTATCTACTGGTACCAGCCACAACATTGATCCGGGATGTGTATCTGCAATATATCAATCCCAAGGCCAATGAGAAGAAAATAGTTTTACTGAGCCGGTTGGTGGTATTGGGCTTAGGAATATTGGCTTACCTGGTTTCCCGGGGCTTTTCCGAATCGGCGGGCTTTTTCGAGAAAGCGCTGTACGCTTACACAATCTATGGCGCGGCCATTACGCCGGCCCTATTTGCAGCCTTTTTCTGGAAAGGGGCCACCAAGGCCGGGGCTATCGCTTCGATCATTGCTGGAACACTGACGACTTTATTATGGAAGGCAGTGGGGCTACCGGTGTCTTTAACTGGCAGCATCAATGAAGTACTGCCGGCGATCACGGTTTCGGTAATCTGCTTGGTGGTGTTCAGTAAGGTGAAGCTCGGAGTTAAGAGTTAAGAGCTAAGAGCAGAGCAGTCAATGCCTAAATAAGGTTGACCGTTTTTACTTTCTTGTCACTTCTTGAATTTGTTTTTAATTCCAGAGCGATAACTGATTCCGAGGTTTTTTGTCCGCAGCCCGCAAAGCTGTAATTGCCCCGTGGCTGTGTTTTCG
>JABMQW010000170.1 GCA_013203115.1 Fidelibacterota bacterium | reverse complement strand
CATCTTCATAAATCTTTTCACAGCCGGCTTTCCTTAAGGCATCAAGTTGCAGATCAAGGTTCTGCTCAACCGTTGAGACTCTTGCGTATCCTACTAGCATAGTTACTCCTTTATTTAGTCTCATATACCCTATTTTCTCTCAGTTTTGAGATTTTGATTTTGAGACGGGTTCTGAGACTAAAATAAAGGGGGTTGAGGGCTATAAATGTATTAAAGCAAATCGTCTCACAAACGCGGGTTTTTAGGAATTGTATTGCTTACCTTCTTCGAGAAATAATTGAGGTACAATCAGGTTGACCCTCTTAATACTCTTCCTACTCGGTAGTCACGAGGATCAATACATGAATTGTAAATAGTCCTGTCAATACGAATCCATTGAGTGTTATTGATTCCACGAATATTACTGTATGTAGGGCTTACAGGATATGCACTGGCCATCATAATCCAGCGGTTTTGTTCTTGTGAAATCGTTCGTATCTCAGCTGCCACTTCCGATAAATCTTGATCCTGGCTGAAAACAAGAGCAACATCATATTCTTGGCGGTGAGCATTTCTCACCACATCAATTGCAATACGAACATCGATACCCTTTTCTTCTCCAACCATGTGTGAAAATTGAGTTCCATCTGGCAGATCGACAGTTTGATTCCTGTAACGTAATGGTCTTGAATATATTTTAACGCTACGTCCCATTGCACCGAGCTTATTCGCCCAGAATCCGTGCCAGTATGCATTGTCATTTATATCTGGAATACCAGTGTAGAATCTTACAGTATCTAACTGCCATCCCTGCATTTCGCATATTTTATTAGCAAGCGCATTAACATTATAGTTGGGATAAGTATAACCAAAAGCCGACTTCGCTGCGTAGAATAGGTTCTGGCCATCAACAAAAGCAATTGTTCGTTTAATAGAGGGTTCAGATGGAATAGGAAACCTCCTTTCTAAAAACAAAACCCCGCCTGAGGCCTTTCAGCAAGTCAAGCGGGGAGAAAATTCTTACCCAAGTTACATAATTTTTTTGATATTTACACAATTTAATCGCCAAAACAACATTTTGTTCCTGAAAATAATACTGCTCTTTTACCAGTCGTCAATGAATAAGCTTCTATCAAAGTTAAGACTTTCAAAACTGTATTTCATCAAAAACAAGTCCCCAATGCTATCCAAGTAAAAGCCTGTCCCTCCCAAAAACTAAATCCGAACCAGAATAGAACGAACTTTTCTGGATAAGTTGTTTGGAGATTGATAAATATTATTAGGAAAAGAAAATGACAGAAAAGCTGAATTTGTTACAAAATGTTACACTGTTAAAATGTTGTTTTACATTTTTAGGAGGGACAAGCTTTTCGACGGGGACGAGCTGATTTTTGTTGGACTCTATGCTCGTGAATTGGTAGTTATTTGAATTTGTAAATGACATTAAATGTAAATCCATTATTTTTAACGTTCTCATCATCTATTAAATCTGAAAATACATCCTGCATTCCCCAATAATACATCACCCGAGTCGATATAGTATTGTTTATTGCTAACTCTCCTCCCAATTCAGCACCATAGTCTCGATTTAATTCATCCTCTTTAATAGTTTCAGTATCAAAAAAACCACCACTTGATTTTATTTTTGCTTCACTTTCTAATGGAAAACCAACAGAAAACCCTCCAAGAATTGAAATCTTCTTGTTTAAAGAGTATAATACCCATACAATGATGCATAATTGAATAGGAAGTAACCTTCAGATTCATAATAGTAATAGCCAGCCCATATAAATTCATCAATATTATACTCCGAACCTCGTTGAAGATACCTAATACCTGCTATTAAATTTTCCTTTTTAGCCTCTAATCCAATTGTATAGCCTAAATAATCATCCAAATCGATAAAATCCCCAACATCTTTTTCATTAAATGATACAGTTGAATAAGATACACCTCCCGAAACCAGATATATGTCTTCTTGTGCAATGATAATCGTGAAAGTTAATAACAAAATAACAATTGATTTATGCATTTCTCATCCCTCAAATATTGCTCATAATATTGTTGCGCAATTTATAATTAACCATAGAAGATTCATTCTTATTTTTATTTTACTCTATCCTATGGTGATTGAGTTTTATTTGTGTGTAGCAATGCAGTTCGTCCCTGTGTCAGATTTGTAATACTGGCTGCATACTCCGGTCTTTTTCTGATCTGGGAAAACCGAGTTTAGTTGAAAAAGTTCGTTTCAGTTGAAAAAAGCTGAGATAAAGATTAGCATAGATGGTAAGGGACGATGGATGGACAACGTGTTTATTGAGAGATTGTGGCGCAGCTTGAAGTGTGAGGAAGTATATTTAAAGGCCTACGAATCAGTGAAAGAGGCCAGAAAATCAATCGGAACATGGATGCATTTTTAAAACACAGGAAGAACCCATCAGGCTCTTGACAGACAAACTCCCGATGTGGTATACTCATCAGGCAGGAATCTTGCAGTTTGACAAATAATGGAACTCTAACACATAAGAATCAAGAAAATCTGTACAACCATAGAGGTCCACTTCTATGCAGCTTGTTTTGAAATCAATGAGATATGCAAAAAAACCAAGTGCTTCAGGTTTTACATCATACGGAGGGTGTTCTATGAAATATCAAAAAACTGTTTCAGTAGTAATATGGCTGATTTATTCATCCTGTAGTGTTTTATGCGCGGTGCCAAGACAGGAAGATAAAATAGTAATAGCTATAGTTGATTTTAGAAATACCAGCAAAGATAATAGTCTGGATTATTTGGAAAAAACTATTCCTGAGTCTATTATTACCAAATTAGGAAAAAGCGGACGAACAGAGATTGTTGAAAGAGCAAGATTACAGGATGCTCTGAAAGAAATGGAATTAAGCTCAACGGGTATTATAGATGAACAGTCGGCTGTGGAATTAGGACGTGCGGTTGGTGCACAAGCTATTCTTGTTGGGAGTTATGTATCTATCGAAGAAATAATAAGAATAAATGCCCGGCTGATAGATGTTCAAACGGGTCGCATTATTAAAGCCGAAACAGTACAAGGCAATGTGGGCAAGGAAATATTTAGCTTGATGGATGAATTAGCTCTATCAGTAGAAACTCAATTATTAGGCGAGTCTACCCGTACTATCCAATTACAGCCAATCCCAATCACTAAAAAGAAAAATTTTCCTACTCAGGAAAAGGGTGTAATTGGTGGTCTGAATATAGCCAGGCTAACCGGTGCTGATGCCTCGATGGAAGCTATTGAAACTTTAGTGGGGGATAAGGAGGGCCAATCCAAGTTATTAACCTACACAATAGGTGGGTACATGACTTACACACTTAGTAACGGATTAGTTATCAGACCAGAACTACATTATATTATTAAGGGATCGAAGTATTCTTGGTCAGGAATAATGGAGGGCGTCAACATAAATGTTGATTTAGATATAACAATGAAATATCTGGAAATACCGATATTTGGTATTTACCAACTTGATGATAAAATTAGTTTAAAGGCTGGTCCTTATTTGCAGTATTACTTAAATGGTACTATGCAATTAGATGCAAAAGCATCATATATGGGGAACACCAACTCAGAATCTGAATCATGGGACATTGAAAAAGATGAGGTTCCTAAAATAGGATATGGGCTTGTTCTTGGCGGTTCTTATTCTATCAAAGACCAGATTGCGGTTGAAGCACGCTACTCTATTGGATTGAGTACTATTGATGATGGCTGGGGTTACAATATTGATAGTGAAATCGATGAAAAGGACATTAAACATAGCGGATTACAGATTTTGGTCAGTTATTCCTTGTAGATATATTTATAAGGGGGTGATTCAGCATTGAATCAACCCCTTATATCCGGTTTATGCAACCAAATAGCAACCTATAAGCAACTTACAAGGTAATCACCGTCGTTAAACGCCGGCCTGTCAAGCCGGTCGAAATATCGAGTCGCACAAGAATAAATGACTTATAAATTGTACTAATATCTGATTTTAGTTTACTCCAATCGATTGGAGTACGGAATTTAGTAATTCCCAAGTCTTTTAGTCGTGTAGTAATTGTCGTAGGCTGGGACACTTCTTCTGGGTTTCCCTCTTCTGGTATTGAGGCAATTTGTTGCCAACGAGAAGATTGATCGCGAGTGATTCCTAAATCTTTGAGGGAAGGTTCAATTGTCGTAGGCTTCGACAATTGGGGATTCCCGGGTTTAATAGTATCTTTGAGGAGTTCCCCCGCTCTACGCTCGGCGCGCAGTTTAATTTCTTCTGCTTTCCGAATAATCTCAGGTGATTCCTTAGCCTGGATCATGGCGTATCTGTATGCTTCGGCTTGATTTCTAATTAATTTTATTTCGTCTATCGAATGGGCTTCAATAATTGCACGTTTAGCTGCATTACATTTTACAAGTTTGTGCTTTTTACATTAAATCTGCACTCCAATCGATTGGACAGTTGCTTATAACCTATCCGGTATCCATAAATACTTCATTTCAGCTGGTTTTAATAATAAAAGTAAATCTTAACTTTTTAGCTGAAAAGTCCGAAATGTTAAAAGGTTTACACCTAAACATAATCACTTGATGTACGGTACCTTTGAGTGTAAAATACTCGTGCCAAACATCCATTTTATTAGATGAGAAACGCAAACTTCCAACTGTGTAATCAAGTGGGCAGATATGCCCCTTGTATTAGCTACCCAGTTGGGAGTAAATCAGAGGTTGTTTGGCGACACCACTTGATGCTGTACAAGGGGTTATTTAATTGTTAAACATTATATAAGTCAGGGAGAACTGGAAAATAATGGAATGTGGAGTCCTAAGTGTATTAAGTCTGGCAGTTCTTTTAGTTCTGTTTATTATTGGATTAATGAAAAAAGATTCTCAATATAAATTGGAGATGCAAGCCAAATCGGAAAGAAATAAACAATTGGATATAAATAAACAATTAACAGAGACGGCAGCTGAAAACACTTTTGAGATTAGCAAAGCAGTTAACGAATTATTTCCGATAGTACAGTGCCCAAGATGTAATGATATTAAATGGTCAGTAGAAAAATTTAATTCGCAATATACCAGCGTTGAATGTAATTGTGTCTCTTGTAATAAAAAAATGTGGTTCAAATCTAATATTGGCTTAGACGCCGAAAACATTGAGCGATACAAAACCTATATTAGTATTGATGAAAAAAAATTATCCGATCCTTTTTCTAAATACAAAACATTAGAAATAAGACAAATTAGAATCGAGACCTCTATCCAAGACATAGTTAGTACAGATGCAAAACGACACTCAATTCCAGCATTAGTGAAACGAGAAGTTTGGCAGAGAGATGGCGGAAAATGTGTTGAGTGTGGAAGTAACGAAGCTCTTGAATATGACCATATTATTCCTGTCTCAAAGGGTGGCGCTAATACTGTACGCAATATCCAGCTTCTTTGTGAGAGTTGTAACAGAAAAAAAACAAATAAAATTGAATAATCATAACTTTATACTCATATTGCATATTAATTACTCCAATCGATTGGAGTACGGAATTTCATATTTTTTCTACCGGTGAGAGAGCAGCTCCTCACCTCAGATTTCACCCACATGGTATTTTCGCAAAACACCCCCCTGATCACTCGCTGAGCGCACTTTTATTACCAATTTGACAACTGGGTATGGCTCATATTGAATTAACGTCTTATAACGGAAATTAATATTCTAATATTTGACAAATCTCTATTGCAGGTGCTAAAAATAACATTGTATTAACTGAGTAAAATGTAATGTCGAACCGGTTTTGGTATTACGTTGAGAATTTGGTTTTAGTTTGAGTTTACTTTTTACGTTTTCGGAGTGCTTTTCGAGTAATCTCCTTGAACCGGTCCAACGTGTCCAATCGTTTTTGAAAACGGACAGCCATAGACCATATTGCATAATCTTATTTCCCTAAAATAATACTTATCTAATTATTCTTCCATTTCTATCGTTTCCACTGTTTCGAATCCTTTGAAATTGGGATAAATATTTTCCAAATAATGAGATACTTCATCGACTGGTATACTATTATCCAATTTATTATTAATCCAATCACCAGACAGAATATCCCCACTGGACTTAAAATACACGCCCTTTCCATTTATAATATCATCTTTCCACTCGCCTACATACTTCTCTCCAGTTGGAAGGGTGGCTGTACCCAGACCATTTCTCATACCCTTTTTGAAATTCCCCACATATTTTTCGCCATCAATATATATATACGTACCCAGACCATATTTTTTATCATCTTTCCATCCACCTATATATTTATCTCCATTCGACCAGATGTACTTACCTTGCCCATTTAATTTATTATCTTTAAATCCACCTATATATTTATCTCCAGAAGAATAGGTGTATGTGCCCTGACCATTTCTCGTATCGTCTTTGAACTCACCTTCATATTTTTCACCATCAGGAGAGAATATAGTACCCTGACCATTTTTCATACCATCTTTGAAATTCCCTACGTATTTAATCCCACCCGTATAGGTTGTTGTACCATGACCATTTTTCATACCATCTTTGAAATTTCCAATGTATTTAGACCCATCAGGGTAGGTTGATCTACCCAGACCATTTCTTTTATCATTTTTCCACCTACCTAAATATATTTCGCCATCAGAATAGGTATATGTGCCTTGTCCATCAAACATACCATTTTTGAACTCACCTTCATATTTTTCACCATCAGGAAAGGTGTATGTACCTTGTCCATTAAATTTACCATCCTTGAAGTCACCTTCATATTTTGAACCATCAGTATAGATTACAGTATCCCATCCTTGTCTTAATCTTTCAACATTTTTTTCCTCTTTTCCTATTTTTGGGGAGGTGGTACAACTGACTAAAAATAAAATTAAGATTAGACAAAATATCTTCTTCATTACTCTCTCCTTTTACATATGTAAAATTAACTAAAATCTCAATAATCTATTTATTAATTAAATCAAAATCGGTATGCCACCAGTATCAAGTAAAAGTGTCATTATTTAACATTTAATGTCATATAAACTGCAAAAATAAATTATAAAGAGAAC
Source organism: Fidelibacterota bacterium (assembly GCA_013203115.1). GTDB lineage: Bacteria > Fidelibacterota > Marinisomatia > Marinisomatales > TCS56 > JABMQW01. The sequence continues at coordinate 821 of JABMQW010000170.1, read as the reverse complement.
CCCCATTTCTCGTTGAGAAACAGGGGTTCTAGAGGGTAAAGATTGGGTTTTTGAGTTACCCTAACTTATGGATTAATAATTCACTTCTTTTTTTTGTGTAACGATTTGCTTTTTCGAAGTGCTTTACGAGTAATCTGTTTAAATCTGTTTTTTAGGTTTTTTCCAATACCTTCAGTTGGGAAAGTGTTGGAAATTTTGGTTTCACCGTCGGTGGTATAGTGGCCTTTTAAGCCATTGGTCGCGCCGGGGTCACAGACGACAAATCCCTGTCCCTCCCAAAAATTAAATCCCCGAGGATTGATAGATAATGCAAGTATGTTGCAAAATGTTACACTATTTAACGACCGTGTTATATTTTTGGGAGGGACAACCATTAGCGTACGCTACTTCTTTTCTCGACGGTGAGACAACGGACTCATAATCCGTAGCCAACATTTCCTTTTTCCCACAACTTTCCGGTGGAAAACCGGTGGAAATTTATTCTTTCACGACGAGGGGACAGAGGACTGAAAATCCTTGTACGCTATTTATGAGAATCTGATAATATTTCTGCAACTACTAAATTATAGAACACATACCCTGCTATGTCTTTTAAATGATATTTCATCAATTTACAGCAGAGGACCCTAGTCCCCTGCTTTAATCCCAATAAGTGTGCTGAATATTGATTGCCGTTTGATAAATCATCAAATTTCTTTTACCTCCCAGTTGACCAGTTTTGTGTCCTAAAATGGCATAATATGGCATATTTTGGCAATTTTGCAAAAATAAAAAGGAGAGCAATTGCACTCTCCTTTCAAACAGTTTCTCGTCGAGAAACT
>JABMQW010000169.1 GCA_013203115.1 Fidelibacterota bacterium | reverse complement strand
TCTGCCGAAGTCGCAGCGCAGGCAGGTAGCAACACTCCTTCATTTTTGGACGATGCTTCACACATTCATCCATCCCGACCGGTCGGGATGTTTTTCTGCATAGGCAGATAAAACGAAAGGAGAATACGGTTTGCAATAAATCCGTTCAATTTCAACATTGATTCCAGGCAATGATACCAACTTCAGTTATTCCCGCTTCTGCCGCATATTCGATTGCAAAGGTCAAAATAGTTTTATCAGCAATCCAAATCTGATGTTTATTTTGCTATGGAGCGCAATTGTGTTCCGTGGCTACGGGTAGCAATTAATGCTTTCATGAATCGATTCCCCTAGCCATACCTTTCTTACTTAATATATCGGCTATTTTATTTTTTTCGCGTGGCACAGCCTCAATTACCCAATCGTCAAATATGGATAACAAATCGGTCGATTTCTTATACAGCGGTTTCATCCGCTTGTGTTTCACGCGATATTCCCCATTGATCTGCTTGACTACCAGCTCACTATCCATGAAGACCTTTATTTGTTTGGCATTTAAATCTTTTAAAAGATTCAGGCCCTGTATAAGAGCCTGATACTCGGCCTGGTTGTTTGTAGCTTCACCGATGTAATCAGCAAAACGGAATACTTCCTGTCCATGCTGGTAAGCCACACCACCGATTCCTGCGATTTTATTCTGCAGATCCGAAGCCCCATCAACGAATACCTCTATGACTGGTGAAGTAAATAATTTATCGCGCAAGTTCTCCAATATTGATCGTTCTTGATTGCTAAGAGTAGAATTAAGCTTATACTTAACATCCGATAAAAATAGCTTTTTTAATATCTCAATTTCATTCTGATCTAGTTTCATCGTGATTACCTCAATCTTTTCAATTAATAAGCTATATAATTAACTTGGCATTACTTCAGAAATTTTGTTACAGATAAAATCACCGATTTCCGCAGTACCCATGCTACCACCCATATCCCTTGTCGACCAACCTGCCTCCAGTGAAGAGTGCACCGCTTGCTCAATTGCTCGGCCTAAGACCGGACGATTGACATGGTAAAGAATGTCAGCTAATGCTCTAATTGCACCAATGGGATTTGCTGCATCTTTCCCAATAAAACGATCCGATGGTGGATGTAACACATGAAATAATCGCAAACCTTCCAGATTTACAAATGATTCATAAGCCAAGCCTAAACCGCCTTCCAATGCCGCACCTAATTTCGAAAGTAATGCACCATAGGGAGGTATTGTTAATATGATATCCAAATCGACCGGTCGATGAAGTAACCGGAATACCAATCTATCGATAGAAATAATTGATATTGGTAAATCTTGTGAAAGCGACAATTTTTTATATTGCATTATCCATGGGTTGTCGCTGGTGATTTGGTCATCTGGCAAAGCAATTGCAATCTTATGCCGTTCATTGTTTTCTGTTAATTTAATAGCATAATTAAGCAGATTAATCACCCGATTATGGGTCGTAATGGAAATATCCAAAGTCATTCTTTCATCAGCGGAAATATTTGTCGAGAAATTATTGGCATTCGACCCATAATCAATACAATCCTGTAGTACTAAAACATCAAACGGTTCTGAAGTCAGTAAGTTAATATTAGGATTGAATGGTACTATCCTTCGGATAAACGTAGAAATATTCAATCCCGTTATCAAGCGTCCGATAATTGACTTCCTGATAGGTACACCATCTCTGGTTTTATCCATCAGTGGTCCCACCCAAATTGCCATCGCCTGTTTACATTCTTTGATTACACCATCCGATACAAAAATCCCCGTGTCTAAATAATGTTTTAATCCTAAATCAAAGGTCTGAATATTAAATTTAATATTTGTATAATTCTCCAGCGCCCGACCAATTTTAATCAACTCAGCAGAGATTTCGTTGCCAACACCATCACCGGGGATGAAAACAAATTTCACCAGCCACTCCGACCATAATACGGTGTAATAAGACGAAAATCCCCAAACCCACTCTCATCAATAAAAACGAATGAGCGATTAACATTATAATAATACCATTTCTGCCCCGAATACCTGCTTGATGAACCATATATACGTTCAATATCATCAGGTTTACCAAAGATAATATAGATCATGCCCATATCGGAACGCCAACCCGGTAAAAAGGTGGAAAAATGTTCATTTGAATATTTTATTCTATTGTAATATTCCGTCATTAATTCATTTTTTTCTGTGTTAGGCGTGGGATCGCGTTTTTTCCAAAACTCCCGCAATAGTTTCTCTCGTTCGTTCTTTTTTGCTTTTTTAAAAGTCCTATGTTCATCATCTGATGATATATATCGAAGTTGATCAATTGCTTCATCAATGTCAGTTATAGATGCTGGTATTCCTGGATTGCTAATTATTAATCGTATGTTTTTATTAAGCTCAAGATCATTTTGCACTAAATTTATTTTAATATTGGTATTAAAGCCCGTTAACAATCCCTTGGGGATTTCTATTACCAGTTTAAAATGGTTTGATTCGGTATTATTATCAAAGGTTTCACTCCATCGAATACTATCATTATTATCTAAATTACTAGCATTTATGGAATATGGACCCGGTTGAATACGACCGCTGACGAGTAACCGATAGTTTTCATCTTCTAGGGAAACTTTATTGTTTAACACAGGTTTTAAATCTTCACCCAAACCCCAATTACCTGGTTGTTTTTTCATCAAAACCAATGGAAATAGAAAGGTATCTTGTTTATACTCTTCTAACGAAATTGGGATATCTTTACTGGCGGTCTCGCGTGTATCTTTATCAAATAATTCTCCAACCAGTACCAAGTCTAATGCCGGTACATTAATTTCAGCGTACAAAGTTGTGTATAGGTTATCTGAGACAGTTGCTCGGTAATCTTCTACTACGATTGCCCCAGTCCAGATTTGTCGGGCTACTTGCATTTTCCGTTCATTACGGATTGATATAATTGCTTCGAATTCAGCAGTAAATCCCGAATCATTTTTAACAAATTGAAGCGTCGAGTTGGGGATATCGAAATATGTTAACAAATTGATAGAATCATTAGAAATAATTTCTATCGGTATGGCCGTGATACGGAAATGTTCGATATTATTATGTTTTTCGGGATCACGAAAATCCCTGGCAGCAATGCAATTAATTAGCAAAAAAAGGACGACTATTATTGTAGTTTGTCTCATAAATCTCTTTGCCAATAGAATTTTATTAATCCTTCACTGGTTCCAATCCACAACTCATCATCGGTAATATACAAATCATTCAGGGTACCCATAAAATTATAATTGTATATCTTTACTAACATATTATCCAATTTTACTCTTATTAATGATTTATTGGTCAATATCCATAAATACTGGTCGTAAACAAACATCTTTTTGATTATTTTTCCAGAATAAACGGTTGGATTTACTAAAATTTTAGTTTCTCCCGACTTGGAATTATAAACAATAATCCCTTGAGTTGTTCCAATATAAATATTTTTTCCCTCTTGCGTAAAAGCAGTATAATATTGAAAAGCGTCTAAATTATTTAGCTCAAGGTTGGTGTTTTTTTGATCATTATAATTTGAAATTGTATTGGTGGTGATATCAAATATTCGCAAATGATAATCAGATGCAATCCAGATTTCATCATCAAATAGAGTCAATGCGTTGACAAATCGTTCATCATATAATGATTCAAATCCAGTAGGGTTCTGCTTTTTTGATGCTTTGGATATTCGTCCGATTCCCCGGCTCGCACCCAACCAAACATGGGTTGAGTCCTGAGCCAAAGTGATTACTTTCCCGTGTGGCACGCCATCCATTCCAGTTAGTGTTCGCCAATATTGTTGAGATTTATTGAAAATCAACACTTGCCCTTCTCCGCCAAACCAAATTTCTTCTTTAGTATCGATGGCAGAATATAATGATTGAGGAGTCATATTGATCATCAGTTTAAAATCAAAATGCTCGTACACCTGCCGGTCTGGAGCAAAAAAAGTAATACCAGCATTGCTAAATCGATTCGAACGACCCCCTACCCAAAAGCCATCGTCAAAAAGTAAAAATTGGACATCGGTATTATTTAAACCATAAATTACGGGATAAAGGGTATTCATTTGCTGCTTACTCACTAAAATGACTCGATTATCCGTACCAATCCAAAAATCCTTAAAATGCCCCATGAAATAGGTGGTGATAACCACATATTCTCCGGTTGGATTCAATAAACCTGAACCGAAGATATTCCAATTGCTGAAGAAACTATAACCGGTTAATAGGTCAGAAATATCATCATAAGGAGTTAATGGATAACTACTCCAGGAAATCTCTGCCTCATCAGGATTAATCATATTACCCACCATAATTCCAGAGGTATGGTCGCATTTTACATACAATGTTGAGGTCCGGCACCAGATATAATCTCGACTATTTCCGATTTGTATAATCCGCATTCCTTTATTTAAACCTAAATCAGAGGATTTGATACTATACCAGTCACCCGTATTAGTATAACTATAATTAAGTGTCGATTCGGTAGCTACCCACAGAATACCCGTATGTTGATCATAATGTACGGCAGTTATGTCATTGGACGATAATCCTTGTGCGGTGGTAATTGGTTCTTCAAATTGTTGGCCAAAATTATTGTATCGCCATACGCCACCCGTTGCTGTGCCAAAATAAGTGTAGGTCAACCCTTCGCTTATGGAATTAATTGCAGTTGCGTCACGCAACAGAACCCAATCAAATGGATCAAACCGTGGGTCAGGTTGGCCGCCAAGAAAATTAATCCAGCAGAGACCTATAAATATCTGTATCCTCATTCTGTTGTACATCTGTAACAATTAAAATATAACTCTATCAAAAATGAGTATCTACCTAAGACAAAAATAAATTGATAAATATTATTTTATAAATGAGAATCAAATATCTCATGTAGCATTTGATGATTAATCGGGACAGCACCAACTTCCGCAATTACTCTCCCAGCCGCATAATTAGCAATCTGCGCGGATTCTACTGGCGATGCACCGGTTAAATCCGCCAAAGTAAACACAGCAATCATTGTGTCTCCTGCTCCAGTAACATCATGTACTTTGCGAGCCTTGGTTGAAATGGTATGAAATTCATCATTATAAAAAAGTGAAACACCTTTGTCTCCAAGTGTTACCATAACAATTTCCGCATTAAGTCTATGGACCAATTCCTCACCTAACAATTTAAACTCAGACTCCGTATTATCTGTAGTTCCCAAAGCATTAAGGAATTCATCCTTATTTGGTTTAAACAACCGGATATTCTGATAGGTAAAAAAGTTACTTGTTTTCGGATCAACATAAACTGGCACATCATTATTTGAAGCTTCTTCCAAAAGATTTACGATCATAGCTTTTGATAATACACCTTTGTCGTAATCTGCAATAATGATTCCATCGGAATCAGGTATTGCTTTAATTACTTGTTGAATTAACTTTTCTACCCAACCGCTATCAATCGGAGATAATTCTTCCCGATCGGTACGGAGTATTTGCTGATTCTGCGCTATAATACGCGTTTTAACAGTGGTTGGTCTTCCCAGACAAACCGTAAGCCCATTCGTAGCTATCCCGGCTTGATCTAACTTCTCGGTAAGTTTTTTACCTTGTTCATCATCACCGATCAAGCCTACAATCCGTGTTCGGCAATTTAATTGAGCCAGATTTAAAGCTACATTACCGGCTCCACCGGGCATATTGTTGATTGACTCAATTCTGACAATAGGTACTGGTGCTTCTGGTGAAATGCGTTCCGCTTTTCCCCAAAAATATTGATCGAGCATTAAATCGCCAACAACTAAAATTGATTGTTCCTGGAATTGTCCAGTGATTTCATTAAATCTTTGCTGATCCATTGTCTGCCTGTCCCTGCTTTACTGAAACATAATTATTTTTAATTATTTACTTTGGGTAATAACAATGCCAGAACCAAATACAAAATTATACCGGCACCCATACTCATTATCGTACCGAACACTAGAATTAGGCGAATTGCTGTCGAATCAATTTCCAGACTTTCGGCAATTCCTCCGCAAACACCGGTGAAGACCCGATCCTCAGTTGAGATATGAAAAGGTAACCGTAGCTTTAATCCAGCCAGTTTTACAAATCCTGAACGCCCCTTTGATAATAATAATACTCCCAAACCGATCAGGATAACCGTAAACAGGAAATTAAAACCAAACCCCCATAAGCGATGTGTAACTCTTCCAATAATAGCATTGTTTTGAAAAACCAGAATTAACCCTAAGACTATTAATATAATCCCCCAAAGGCTATTTTTTCTGTTAATAAAAACAAGTTTCCTGTACATCGGTGACTGCCTATGATCAGCATTTTCGGGAATAAAAAGTAGGCAGAGAATATAGGCAATAATACCAGATCCACCAGTCAAGATCATGAAAATCCAAATTAAACGCACCAGAACCGGGTCAATATTAAAATATTCAGCAAATCCGCCGCATACACCGGCTAAAACTCGATCTGATTGCGAACGGTGGATTTTTTTCATAAATCAATCTTTCATTAATTCCTGTAAGTGGACTTCTACACTTTCTGCAAGCCCCTGTAAACTATAACCTCCCTCTAAAATAGATATAATGCGTCCTTCACAACAATCCCGGGCAATAGCAACTAATGTGCTTGATAGCTTCATATAGCCCGCAGTTGAAATTGCCATCCCGCCCAGTGGATCCAGTTCATGGGCATCGAAACCTGAGGATAAAATTAGTAATTCCGGTTTGAACTTGATCACAATATCCGCAATCGAGTTCTCCATGACATCAGTATATATATCATCACCGACACCCTGATCTAACGGGTAATTGTGAGTTGTTCCCAGACCATCACCTGTTCCCGTCTCGTTTTTTGCACCGGTTCCCGGATAGAAAGGGTAACGATGCATACTCACATACAGGATATTGGGATCATTTTCAAAAAGATGTTGTGTTCCATTTCCATGATGAACATCATAATCAATGATAGCGAGACGGGTCAAAGAATATCTTTTTTGTGCATACCTCGCAGCAATAGCCACATTGTTAAAAAGACAGAATCCCATCGCATGATCATACTCAGCATGGTGACCCGGAGGGCGAGGTGTGATCATAGACCGATTTCCATCATTAGCCATTATGTAATCAATACCTTCTGCAGCAGCATTAGCCGCCAGAATTGCAATAGAATAGGATTCACTGCAAATCGGATTATCGAAAGTATCAATATACTGTTCACCCCTGTCACAAGTAAGCGCTACGCGTTTTATGTAGGCCGGATCATGAATTAATAATGGTATTTGGGGATCTTTAATCTCAGGAGTAATATGAATCAGCTTATTCCATATTGCTTTATTTTGCAGAGAATCGATAATGGCTTTAATTCGCTGCGGTCGCTCGGGATGTCCTGGACCGGTATCGTGATCAAGAAAGCGCGGTGAATAGATCAAACATGTACCCATTATTTCAGCCTGATATTAATTATATCTTCGGCGCTGCTGTTGACCGCGATTTGATCTTCCTTTTCCAGGCCTGATTTTACATATGTGCCCATTATCAAGGTAAATCAAAACCGAAGCAATATTTTGAATGTTATCCGCCATAACCGAAGATAATACAATAGTAGTACCCAGTTCCCGGGTCATTTTTATGATCTTTCTATTGAAGTCCTGTAACATTCCGGAATCAATGCGAATACCATAATCGTCAACCAATAAAACTCGTGGATCGCTTTCTACTGCCAAAATGGTATTTAACCAGGCTTGTTCTCCAGGAGAAAGATGCTCGATCTTCTCCGAGTAAATCTGTTTTTGTACCCCACTACTAAAATATAGTTTAAAAATCCTATCTCTGCGTTTCGGGAATAGATTATCAATCAATTGTTTCACCGTGTTGCCTTGAGGAAGCATTCCACCAATAAATTTTATTGTCGGATCAGGCTTGATTTTACCAAGCCAATTTAGAGAAAATTCCTGGTTATCATATTTAAGAGAACCTGATGTTGGTTTTATTTGGCCGGCAAGTGTGCGCAACAGGGATGTTTTTCCTGAGCCAATCGGTCCAATGATTCCATAAATTGTACCGCGGTGAATCTGCAGATTCCCGATCTGCAAAATCGCTCTATTGTTATAATTCAGCTTTAGATTTACTAAATCGTATATTAATGTAGACTTATGATTCATCGTACAATCCTTTCTCTGACAAGTCAGTAGTTAAGACGATGAATCGGAAACTATGAAAAACCGAGTTTGTCAGGATTCCAAAAAACGCTCCGCATCAATGGCTGCCATACAACCGGAACCGGCGGCTGTAATAGCTTGCCGATAGATATGATCCTGAACATCACCACAGGCAAATATACCTGCTTGAGAGGTCAATGAGCGGTCTTCTTTGGTAATAATATAGCCTTTTTTGTCCATCTCAATTTGGTCTTGGAATATTTGTGTATTCGGAACATGACCAATTGCTAAAAAGACACCGTCACAAGAGTCCTCGCGTGTTTCACCAGTAGATGTATCCTGTAGCACTACTCCCGTAACACCAGTTTCAGTAGAGCCCAATACTTCACTTATTACTGAATTCCAATGTACATTAATTTTAGGGTGGTCAAAAACACGTTTCCGCATGATTTTGGATGCCCTTAATTCATCACGGCGGTGCACTAACCATACTTCTGAGGCGAATTTGGTAAGAAAGGTTGCTTCTTCGGCAGCGGAATCACCACCGCCCACAACCAATACTTTTTTATCTCGGTAGAAAAATCCATCACAGGTGGCGCAAGCAGAAACACCATACCCCATCAATCGTTGTTCGGATTCCAATCCCAGCCAACGAGCAGAGGCACCAGTTGATATGATTACCGAAGCACTGGTATGCATTTCATCTCCGGCCCACAATTTAAATGGCCTTTGAGAAAAATCAACTTTTGTGATCTGTTTAAAAACCGTTTCAGCACCGAATCGTTTAGCCTGTTCACGCAGTAAATCCATTAAATCCGGCCCCGAAATACCTTCGGGGAAACCCGGGAAATTCTCAACTTCAGTTGTGATCGTTAACTGACCACCCGGTTGTTGTCCTTCAAAAACCAACGGTTTTAAATTGGCACGCGCGGTATAAATTGCAGACGTTAATCCTGCCGGTCCTGATCCTATAATGATAACTTTCCGATTCATTTGATTATTATGTTTAAATAAGGTCGTCTAATAGTTTGGTAATATTATTTTTAGGGACCGCTCCTACTATTTGGTGGGCAACGGAACCGTTGTTGAAAATTAGTAAACTGGGAATGCTGCGAATCCCAAATTTCATAGCCGAATCACGATTATGATCGACATTGAGTTTTCCTATTTTTGCTTTTCCGGCGTATTCGCTGGCAACTTCTACTATCGTGGGGGCTATGGTTTTGCATGGTCCGCACCATTCCGCCCAAAAATCAACTAAAACTGGAGTATCAGATTGAAGTACTTCCTGCTCAAAATTAGCATCAGTAAACTCCACGACTTTTTGTGGCATTCTACCTCCTATCTTCTAAAATAAATTGTTTTTATCAAATATGTTCAACGATTTTCAATAATCGAAAATTGGCTTTTTACTATCAAATCTCTAAGTCGAATTTCGGATATTGAAAGTAATATTACCTACACCATTTTTCAACAATCGGCTATTTTTCTGAATAAATAATCAACACCTATTCATTGTTCCATCAAAGTTACTAACACTAATAATTATTTTGGATTGCCATCATACATAAGGATTACAAAATAATTTAAAGCAGGTTACTACTATCCAAATACAATGACGATCGGTATTTGGCAGGGGTCTCACGGCTGCAGCTACGAAGACCGGGTAGATGGACCTTTCTACGTAGGTAAATATTGTTATTGAGTAATCTAATTAATTTGGAGAAAGCGCCTCTTTCCAACTTTAAGAGTAATTTTTTCATCCCCTCGGACACTTCGATAGAGATCCGTGCATTGGACTCCATTAAGACGGACTGCGCCTTGCTTAATCATCCGGCGGGCATCTGATTTACTGATAACCATATTATTGTTGACTAGCACATCGACCAATAGGATTTCCTTAGTTATCTTTACCGTTGGGATATCATTCGGAACCCCTTTTCGGATAAAAATATTATCAAAATGCTGTTCGGCAGCGGCGGCAGCCTGCTGATCATGGTACAATGTAACAATCATCCTTGCTAAGGCTCTTTTTATATCCCGCGGATTGATTTTCTCATCTTCCAATTGATCTTTGACCTGCTGCAGAGTCGCCTCATCGGCAGCGGCTGCTAACTGATAATATTTATAGATCAATTCATCAGGTATTTTCAGAGTGCGACCATACATGTCTTCCGGTCTATCATGTAGCCCGATATGATTATCATAGGACTTTGACATTTTCTCCTTGCCATCAATCCCCTCCAACAGCGGCAAAGTAATTATTACCTGTGGTTCCTGATCATATTCGCGTTGCAAATCACGGCCTACCAGCAGGTTGAATTTCTGATCGGTTCCACCTAACTCAATGTCAGCCTTTAATTCCACTGAATCCATTCCCTGAGCCAAGGGATACATCAACTCATGAATAGCGATCGGTATCTCGGATTTGAGGCGCTTTGTAAAATCATCCCGCTCCAATATTCGGGCCACGGTATAATGACTTGCTAATTGAATGACAGCGCTGAAAGACATGACTCCTAACCAATCGTTATTATATACAATTTTCAATTTTTCAATATCAAGTATAGCTTTAGCTTGCAGAACATAACTGTCGGCATTACTGCGTGTATCCTCCAAGGTCAATTGTGGTCTGGTCTTATTTCTGCCGGACGGATCACCGATCATGGCCGTGAAATCGCCGATCACCAGTACGGCCTGGTGCCCCAGATCCTGGAAATTTCGCAATTTGCGTAAAACAACCCCGTGTCCTACATGCAAATCCGGTCGACTGGGATCGCAACCGAGTTTCACTATCAGTGGTTTATTCTGTCGCCGGGATCGTTCCAGTTTTTGCTTCAGCTCTTCGAGCGGAAGTATTTCTTCCACCCCGCGCTCAATCAAGGTTAATTGTTCATCAACAGGTAAAAAGGTCATCAGTAATTTCTCATTTCTCTTTCAGTTTGTCGTTTGATATCTTTAGCTTTGATCGATTCTTTTTTATCGTAGCTATGTTTTCCTTTGGCAAGTGCAATTTCAAGTTTGGCCCAGCCATTTTTGAAATATAACCGTAACGGCACGATTGTCATACCTTTCTGATCGACGTTGCGCTGCAGTCTGCCGATCTCGCGCCGGTTCAATAACAAGCGTCGATCATGGACTGGCTCATGACCCTGGAAACCCGTGTGCGAATAGGGACTGATATGTATCCCAACCGCCCACACCTCCCCGGACCGAATGGTAATATATCCTTCCTTCAGATTAGCGCGCCCCTCCCGCAGACTTTTTACTTCACTGCCGGTCAGTTCCATTCCGGCCTCAAATTTTTCCATGATATGGTATTCATGAAAAGCTTTGCGGTTGGTAGATATAATTTTTACTTGCATTGATTAATATAATGATTGTTGGACAGGGAATTTACTAATCTTAGTGAGCATGTATTATATGGATTATCCGAAAAGCAGGTCAGCTTCGATTGAATACCCGTCGCCAGACTTCGATATCGGCTGGTTTCATCTCCGGCTTCTGCTCTTCCTCATATTCTGGTTGAGATCTGCGTTTGGGATCTAAAACGAGCACAAATTCCTCCGACGACATTGTTTTCAGTCCGGCATGAATTACATCGCGGATTATCGCTTTATCCGATGTTACCACCGTACAGGAACGAGGATTTCTTTCAACTTCAGCCAATTCGACGATAATAGTGTCCGCTTTTTTATGCGGTGGCGAAAAACGCACCTGGACCCATTCATTGATCCCTTCTACTACCGGAATAATTTCATCTTGAACGCCGTCAAATACCACAATAATATTTGTTTTCCGACGTTTTCCAATAACCGCCAGTTTATGCACCAGTCGTTCCCGGGCCGTTTCCAGTTTTCGTTTGCGGTATTTCAGCAAACCCGGCATGGCATACATCAGGTTGTAGCCATCGATAATAATTTTTCGCATCTTTATTTCAACAGCAGCATTTTGCCATTACGGATTTCTCCGCTACTACGTAACTGATAAAGATATAAACCGGAACCCACAACCTGACCGTCATCATCAGTTCCATTCCAGGTGATTGTTTTACTACCCGGTTCTGCGAAATTACTAAGCAGGGTTTTTACTTGCCGTCCCAGCAGATCATAAACCACCAGGGTCAGCCAACCGGCCTGCGGCAGATCATAGCGAATAATCGTCGTGGGATTAAAGGGGTTGGGATAATTCTGATAAAGGGCTATTTGCTGTGGTAAGATTGCATACTCATCAGACAGGGCAAGTACCGGATCGCAACCAACTCCAAAAGCACCCATATTAAGACCATTTACAGCGGTTCCGACACAGGGTGAATTCTCAGCCAGTGTAAAATTATTGTTCTCCAGGTCACAGAATAAGGGGTCGACGGCGATATTTCCGGTACCCCAGGTTAGGGTTACATTACCAATTTCAGCTATACCGGCCACGCTGTCCATCACATCCGAGTGGGTGATTGTTACATTTGTAGGTCCGACCACTCCATTCAGGCAGATCTGATCAGGTGAGTTTTCCCAGAAGATCGTATTGGATATGACAGTACTGTCTTCCGACACGCTGTCATATCCTCCTCCAATATCCAGGGCTGTATTTTCAACAAAAGTACAATTGGCAATATTCATGCTGGCGCTTTTGGATGACATCCCGCCGCCCCGGTTACCAGAGTGGTTTTTAATAAAAGATGAGTGCGTTACATTGGCATAGGTACCCTGGATATGGATTGCTCCTCCGGACAGACTGTCAGCAGTATTTTCAAAAAATATTGATTCGTTAATAGTCATCGAATCACCTAAAAGGAAAAAGATAGCACCACCGTGATAATATAAACAGTGGTTTTCCCGAAATATACTGCTTCGAATATGTAAATTTGATAAATATGAACTAATAGCACCACCCCAATGACTGGCATTTCCATTAAATCGACACCCAATTATATCAACAGTACTTTCCAATACGTATAACGCTCCCCCTTCAAGCCAGCAGGTATTGTTGTAGAAATAGCAATCCCTAATGGTAACAACACTGCTGTCAATAAAAATTCCACCACCCGGAGTGCTACTTGTATCCTGGCTAAAATTAATACCTATGATATTGACTTCAGTGGAGCAACGGTCAACTGTGAGCGCCCGTCCCCCGGGCGCAGAAAGAATAGTATTAGAGATTAGTACAGTATCCGGTATGGTTAAATAAAAAGATCCAATCGTAAGGTTTTTGCTCTCAACCAGTACCCGTTCCTCATAGTCGCCGGGATAACAGATGATCGTATCCTCGTCTGCTGACTGGTCAACCGCGTACTGCAGAGTGCAAAACGGCAGAAATTGCGAACCATCCCCCGTGCTGTCACTTCCTTGATTTGATACATACCAGACGGGTCCGTCATAAGCACCCCGGGAGATCCATTCCAGTGATGCAACTGCAGCATCATAGTTTTCCGGAATTGTGACCGGCGTTTCATCCGATTCCGTCAATACTTGCCATCCCAGATGCTCTACGGCAAAATAATCAATTACACCCGGTAAACTCCGCGCTGATGTTTCCGCATCATCATAAAACAGAATATCAGTGCCTGAAGATATAGTAATATCATCAATAACAAGACCAAAATAACTTGGATTGTCAACCGACGACCAGCCCCCGTCGCTACCAAATACAATCCTGATCTGGACTGATTGACCGGTGTAATCCGATAAATCAAAATTAGCTGCCTGCCATTGTGGATTATAGCCGCCCCAGCCCGGAATGCTGTCGGCTTCGCCGTGGAAAGCCCAAGCCCAACTGTTTTCAAAATCGTAGACCGGTGTTCCCCGGAGCACATCCCAGGTTAAAAAACCATCACTTGAGATCCGAACATTTGCAGCATCCCAACCATCGTAATCACCATACTGGGCCGGAACTTCCAAAGCGTAACTCAGCATAAAGGAAAAGCTGTTGGCCGAATCGCCTAACATAAGTTCCGGTGTTTCATAATACATCAGCCAGCCATTGGCATAGCCGGGGATTTCCTCATCGGCACACCACCAGGAATAGCCCTGATAAGCATGCAGCATTGAAGGATGCCAGTAAAAGCGCTGATCCTTACATTTAATGTATATTGTGCTGGTATCATTTAACGACAATTGGTGAATACCATCTGAAAGGTCTATGACGGTATTGGTCATGGGAAACGGTAGGAATACATTGCCCTTCAGGCCACCATCAAAGAATTTTTGACTCCAGTCCGGATCATTATGGTCACCGATTCCAAACGTAAAGGATACACTGTTCCGCATATCATGGTCCACATGGTAACGGGAAATCAAAGATGGCTGATAGGCAATTCTATCAGTACAATAAAAAGCTGTACCATGTGAAAGTAAACTATTCTGCACTGCTTGGTATGACATCCAGAAATATCCATTATCACCCCAGCCCGGTCCCCAGGAATTCGCTATTTTAAAAGCGCCGGTACCATCAGCAGTCACACGATTATCATCGAAACCGCAGATCGCCAGCGCATGACCTCCACGGTTTTCCCCATACATGGTGTTGACACAATAAGTATAATTATGACTGGAAATAGTATAGAAATGATCGTAGATCGAAATTCCGAAAACGGCTATATCACCGTTCAACAGTAGATTTTTCAAGTCGTCCAGTTGGGTATTTAAATCCAGTGAATATGTGGTTAGACTACGATAATTTAACGCTGATAAATACACGTCCTCATCAGGCAGATTTGTATAATAATTATCATCATAAGGCATTTCGGTCCAGGTGGCACAACCATTATCACCCAACAGCTTAAAGGCGTCACTGATATTGGATCCGCCATCCCGCCCACCATTGATATGATTGTATACAAATGCCGGGCTGAACTGATTATCCTCTGTAGACAGATCCCAGCCGTGTTCCTGCCACTCCTGGTAGGTTTTAAAATAATAGCCACTGGCCCAGGCCGTACAAGATCCCTGTCCTCCCTGACTCTTGATTGGCGGAAAATTGCCTGATAAATCGATTTCCGTCCGAAAATCCCGACTGAGGGCTATCGCCGGTGACGGAATGACCCAACTGGGTAGTTCTCTTTCTCGCAAGCATCCCAGTCTATATTCAGTTCCATCCGGGGCAATGAAAGTACCAATAGCTTGATTCTGCAGTATTCCCCTGGAATCGGCAAGAATAATATGGGCGATCATAATCGTAATAATAAAACTGTATTTTAGATAGTTTTTCATGCCCTTATCTTCCGTTGTTATGAGAATAATTATCAAGTTAATAATGAAGCTTGAAAACCATTCATTCACTGTGGTGCCGTATGGTTTCAATCTACTCCGCTTTGGTAACTTAAGCTTCCAAGGCTGGGCAGCCAAGCTTGCCCGTTATATCCCGACTTGTCCAAAATCTTTGAGAATAAACCCTGGCCTTTATGGCTGTTAAATAATGGTTACAACCTACTTGGTTTAATAATTATAAGTATTATTATATCGGTCTGGTAAACTAAAGATAACGAAATATAATTCAGAAATCAGCAAAAACAGTTATATCACATTATTGTCGTTTCCAGCGTTTAATCGTTTCGAAGGCACGCTTGGTATTTTCTATAATGATCCGTAAGTCGAACGGTTTAATAAAATAATCATCAAATCCCGCTTCACGGCATTCCACCAAAGCATAGATAGAGGGGTGACCTGTCATTGCAAAAATCAGGTCAACCGGACGCTTTTTCCGAACTGCCCGGCATAGTTCAATTCCATTCATGCCGGGTAAATGTAAATCGTAAAAATGAACCTGAATATTTTCTCGATAAATGATTGGTAAAGCTTCTTCAGAGCTTTCTGCAGTGTACACTTCAAAGCCTTCTTTTAAAAAGGCATCATGCAATAGGTCACGGATTGATTCCAAATCATCTACTACGAGTATTTTCTGCTTCAACATTGGATTTCCTATCAATAAATACTGTTGAAAATACATCTATTTGATTTCGTGGTCATTAATAATTTTTCCAGCATGGATTTATACTAACATAACCGCATATTATTAAATAGCCACTCCGCTTTCTTTTAATTATTTTTTCATTAATATGAATTTTCAGTGCCTCTCATTGTGAAATTTTATACTTTTTTATCTCATTTCATGAATATATTTTTATTCAATCCGACAGTCTCTTGAAAAATTAAGAATTAACCTATAAGAACCGATAATTAAATTGAGCAATAAATTAATAATTCCGCCCACAAATGAAATTGAAAGTGCCGAGCTGATAATAAACAGTAATCCAAAACATAATTGAAGAAAAAAAACTGAATCATGTATACCAACTTTCAACCAGAGAACTCAATTAGGCAATTACTGTACGAAGAACGGGAATACTTTAGCTCCTTAATTGAACAGGCAGATTCCATCACAGATCGGTCTACTTCAGCATTGAAAAAATCACTTGATACATTAGTTGAAACACGTCAACAATTAATCAAGTCAATAAACAATATAAACTATCTGGCATCCACTCCATTTGAGATGCTATCAGAAAAACAACCTGACCAGACTCACAGCAGCACCTTTCTTACGCATACTCTAATAATAATCGATGCAAAAATTCTAGATCTTCTTAATATCTCCTCCCCTCCGGACCAGCGGACTTGAGCTATAACCATTTACCGATATCAAGAAATACCGGCTTCAATAATTATACCATAAAGATTTATCCCGACAAGAAGAATATCACGTCACATTCACTTCCCCGATACGCTCCACTACCCCGATACACTCCACTACGTTCCATTATCGGGGCAGGCTGTTCAGTACAGGCTTTAGGCGTGGATGAATACCAAAATTCATCCTGGGATCGGGATGTTGCC
>JABMQW010000168.1 GCA_013203115.1 Fidelibacterota bacterium | reverse complement strand
GCGTGGAGCTGGTTTGGGAGTGGCGATAAATCACCTGAGATTCGATCGATCGCCGTCCTGCCGCTTGTTAACATGATGAATGATCCCAATCAGGACTACTTCGTTGACGGAATGCATGAGGCCTTGACGGCTGAGTTGTCCAAGATCAGCGCCCTGCGAGTCATTGGCAGAACGTCCACCTTGAGTTATAAAGTCAATCCCAAACCTATTCCAGAAATAGCTGCGGAGCTTAATGTTGATGCGGTGATTGAAGGATCAGTATTGCTGGCTGGTAATAAAGTCCGCATTACAGCCCAGCTGGTGGCTGCTCGACCAGAGCGCCATTTGTGGGCAGATGACTATGTTCGTGATATGGAAAAGATATTGGCACTTCACAAGGATGTTGCCCAAGCCATTGTGGAAGAGATAAGGGTTACTCTGACACTGAAGGAGGAAGCTATTCTGGCAAGTGCCCGCCCGGTTGACCCTGAGGCTTACAAAGCCTATCTCAAGGGTCGCCACTTCCTTGAGCGTTTATCAAAGGAGGACCACGATCGGGCTCTCGATCGCTTCAACCAAGCGCTAAATATCGATCCGAACTTTGCACCCGCCTATGCAGGAATTGCTTCAGTTTATTCGAATCTCGCTGTCGCATATCTACCGCCGTCCGAGGCGTACCCTAAGGCAAAAGAGGCTGCGGTGAAGGCAATCCAGTTGGATGAGAGGCTGGCAGAAGCACATTTAATTCTCTCAAACATCCTTGCCCTGTGGGAGTGGAATTGGGATGAATCCCGACGGGAGTTGGATCTGGCCCTGGAGCTAAATCCCAATGACGCAACGACTCATACGTATCTGGCAATATATTGGTTGGCCCGGGGCAATCCGGCGGAGGCTGTCAGGTTTGCGCAGAAGGCCCAGGAATTAGACCCTGTTTCGGCGATGGTCAGCCTGACGCTCGAAAGTTGTTATTTGTTTAATAAGCAGTACGATGACGCAATAGCCCAGCATGAGATCACTCAGGAACTTTCGCCCGGCTTTTTTTATCTGAGATCTCGTAGGGGGATTGCTCTATTAGAGAAGGGGCTTTACAAGGAAGCCATCCGTGATTTTGATGAGGCCGAAAGGATTTTAGGACGTCCAACTACAGATAAAGCAATCGCACTTGCGCGAATGGGTAGGATGGAGGAAGCCTGGGAGGTGGCACGAGAAATAGAAGCAACCTTTGATAACACCTACCATAGCCCTGTTCATCTCGCAGAACTATATGTCGGTTTGGGTGACAAGGAGCGCGCCTATACTTGGCTTAATCGAGCAGTCGAAGAACGCGCTCCGATTATTCACTACCTACCCGTTTTCCCCGGATTCACGACAATACGCGAGGAGCAACGATTCAAAGAGATTCTCAAGCGTGTGGGACTTGAGTAAAGCCAACACGCATCTCCAAATTCATCACAGAGCTGCGCCGTCGTCGGGTATTTCGGGCAATTGGTTTTCAACACCTTGGCTACGCAAGAGCAGTCGTTTGGCTGCTCTTTGTGTCCCATAAACCGCCGTTTTTGAGACATCATTCCCATAATCAAAATCAATTAGACGTTTTTGGGAATTTGAGAGTTGGGGAGTACTAAAAAGGTATGGGTTTTGGTACAGATTGGCCACTACACTTTGTGAGGTCACAGCACTGCTCTTCGGCGATTCGGTGATAGACAGATTGTTGGGATTTGATTCTCTAAATTAGGTAAATTATTCCCAATTTATAAGATTATACAGTTCACCTTAACTTAATTGCTGAATAGTTCGATAGACTAAAAAAACTTACAGTGAGGAGCAGTTAATAATTGACTAGAAGGGAAATTACATGTTAGGCAAAGTATTACCGATTTTGCTCATACTAATGCTGGGATATCAAAATAGTTTATTAGCATGTACATTAATTGCTGTGGGAAAGAAGGCTTCTGCCGATGGGTCTGTGATTATTTCGCATACTGATAATGGCCCAGATTCCAGGATCTTTGTTGTCCCAGGTAAAACATATGAAGCTGGAGCAAAGGCCCCGGTTTATTGGGGAATTCAGGATGCTTCTTTACCATTAAATGATGATGGTGAAATACTGGGATATATCCCACAAGTTGAGCAAACTTATAAATATTTTCAATCTGCTTACTCGCATGTGAATGAATTTCAGCTAGGCATTGGTGAAAGTACAACCTCTCAAAGGGATGAACTAGTTTGTACCCGCGAAAATGGCGGACAAATTATGACAATTGAGCAAGCGCAGATTTTTGCTCTGCAACGTTATAAAAAGGGCAAAGATGCAGTAAAGTTTATTGGTGATTTAATGACCGAATACGGATTTCAACCATCTAGCGGGGATGGTTCTGAAACACTTGTCATTGCGGATACAGATGAAATCTGGGTTTTTGAAGTATTTGGTGTCGGGCCGGACTGGACTCCGGATAATGGAAAGCCAGGTGCAATCTGGGCAGCGCAGCGCATCCCGGATGAAACCGCTGCAATGATTCCTAACTGGAGCATTATTAAAGAAATCGATGCAGACGATACAGATAATTTTATGGTTTCAGAGAACTACATACAAGAAGCCATTGACCGTGGCTGGTACGATCCTTCCTCAGGCAGGCCTTTTGTTTGGCAGGATGCTTATGCACCACTGCCTGTAGAATATGCTACTGGGCGCTTTTGGCTTTTCTATCAAACATTTGCCCCGAATTTCAGAGAATGGCCCGATCGCTTCCTGAATGGGAATCCGTATAAAGGATTGATTCCATATTTTCAAATTGTTGAGCCACTTTCTATTTATCCATTCTCTGTTAAGCCGGAAAAGAAAATATCTGTGCAGGATATAATCGCATTCCAACGGTCCACCTTCGAAGGAACCATCTACGATATGACTGCCGGTCCTGAATGGCTTGTACATGATGGTGATGGCGGATTCGAAAAGAGTCCGTTGGCAACACCATTTCCAGGCAGTGATCTTAGAAAATTGTTGAAAATGACATATCGCCGCCCGGTTGCCCGTCACCGCGGACATTACGGTATGGTGCTTCAACTTCGGGATTGGTTTCCAAACGAAATCGGTGGTGTTTATTGGGTGTATCTCGATAATCCTTATTTTAGTCCTTATGTACCGATTTACGCAGGAAATTTATCGGTAGCTGAAGCTTACAAAACATACGACCCTAATAAGTACGATGAAAACTCAGCCCGCTGGGCCATCGATTTTGTTGATAATCTGGCTAACCTGAAATTTCAAAAAATAGCAGAAGACGTTAAGCTTGTCAGGACACCTTTCGAAGCTGAAATACACAAAAATCAGAAATCTATTGAAAAGAAAGCGCTGAAACTTTACAAGAAAAATCCAACCGCTGCTCAGGAATATTTAACAAGTTACTCCAACGGTTTAATGAATGATGTAACTAAAATGTTCATCAATTTGAGGAATGAAATTATAACAAATTATACCAATAATCATGAATAGAGAGATTATAATCTGAGGAAATCTCGGGATTCTGCTCATTGCTGCACAAACGACATATCCCGAAGAAGATTGAGCCCACATACAGTACACTGACTAGTCCCAAAAACCGCCGTTCTTGACACTGCCCATAATCAAAATTGATTAGACGTTTTTGGGAATTTGGAGGCTGGGGAGTACCAAAAACGTATGAGTTTTGGTACAACAGACAGCACCTGTATCAATAATGCTGAAAGATCAAAATATCACTGGAATCGATGTTTTTAAATGTAACTTAAATCAGAAAATCCTAACTTAAGAAGTGGTCCAAACAATGGGGGCAGGTCATACCTTAAAAACCAATTGGTATTATCTCCTAAAGCCAGGGAAAGTAGGAAGCATATGAATTTTATTGTGTGGTTTGATG
>JABMQW010000167.1 GCA_013203115.1 Fidelibacterota bacterium | reverse complement strand
TATGAGCCTCGGAATATTCTTTCTGCCCGGTATGAACGATCGATATGTTGTGGAAGATCCGCGCCCGTAAATCGTCGTTGGGTTTTTCCCCCAGGACTTCCAGGGCCATTTCGAAGGCCCTGCGGGCCAGTTCCCAGTCCCCGCGAATAATGTGGGAATTACCCAGGTTGATCTGAATTTTAATGATTAAATCGGAATAAGTATTTGCTTCGGCTATTTTCAGAGCCGAATTGAATAATTTGACTCCTTTGGAGACCTGCCCGGTGGACACCAGCACAATCCCCAGGGCATTCCGCATGGTGCAGATGCCCTCACTGTCCTGCAGGTCCTGATAGATTTCCAGACTGGCTTCATAGGCTTTGGCGGTCTGTTGGAATTCACTTTTATAGAACGCAGCCCGGCCCAGCAGGTGATGGGATTTGGCCACCAGTTTCTGCCCTCCGGCAGCGGCATATTTACGGATTAGCAGTTGGAGAAGGCTTTGGGCCTTCTCCAACTGTCCGAAACGAAGCGAGAGTTCAGCTACATCATGGAGAAAATCCGCGTACTCACTGACCTTCAGGTAGCGGGCGGCATGGAGGGTGATCATGTCGAAATCAATCTCACGGAGGACCCGGTCCGTATCGGATGAGTCCAACCCTTCGGCGGGAGTCCTGGCCCAGACGTTGTTCAGCAGGCGTTCCCGTTCGGCCATCAGACCCTGCATATAATCCTCAAATTCCTGACCACAGCGCTGGACGGCCAGCTCTGTTATCTGCTCGATCAGGATCCGGAGATTTTTATCGAACATTTGATTATCGACTAATGATCATCTGTTTCTGACTGTTTAATTGTTATTATTCGCCACTGGGCGGTGCTTCACCCCAGGCAAAGATAGTGAAATGATCGACCCTGAACTTAATTGTCTGTTTATTGTAATTTACAT
Organism: Fidelibacterota bacterium; assembly: GCA_013203115.1. Classification (GTDB taxonomy): domain Bacteria; phylum Fidelibacterota; class Marinisomatia; order Marinisomatales; family TCS56; genus JABMQW01. The sequence continues at coordinate 2,238 of JABMQW010000167.1, read as the reverse complement.
GGCAATTGTCGATCACGTACCAGTTGGCGCCCCCATCGTCACTCCAGTAGACGGTTGGGTCAAAATCAGCGCTCTCATCGTCAGTGAGATCCAGCCAGGCCCAGGACAGTTGGATTTTAATATTTTTATCGAATTGCATGCTGGGCAGGAACTGAACTTGGGCACCGCATTGTTCATCGCCATCCACATCCACGCACATGACTTCTACGGAAACATAGGTATCCGCCGGCAGGGCTTTCCTTTTAATTTTCACTTTATTATCAAAAGTGATCCATCCCCCGACTTTGCCGCCATTGTTGCGTGTGAGGTATTTACCTGCGAAGCCCCTGGCCAGGGACTGGTCATGCATCGTTTCGATGACGCCCGGTTGCCAGGAAATCCAGTTGATCTCATCGGTCGTATAACCGATTCGGTCCGGACTGAATTCATTGGAAAGGGGATTGTCACCACAGGAAAAAAGCATTAGTAATAAGACCGGAATTAATAATGCTAACAGCCAGGTAATTAATTTAGTTAGTTTCATCTGCTACACCTCGTTTGTTTAAATCCAAATTTCATCCAATTGAAATAGTGGATTACAAGAATTATACCGTGTACGCGAGTTTAAACTTTCGGGATAATCTTTTGGTATGTTTTTGATCACATTATCGGTTTTTTTGTAAGTTGTTTATTGATAGTAATGGCAGTGTGATTATTAAATATTATTGTTTTTTATACTATTATATGCAATTTTGACATGCTCTTAGCATTCTTTATGAATGGAGGGAAAAAAACCATAATTTATGCTAAAAAGTTGTGGTCGTGGTTCCTTTGACTTTAGAAATGGGTCATATCGACCAAATCGGTGCACATCAACCAAATGATGTGATTAGAGTAATTCTTTCAATGAAAATTAATGAGTCAAATGAATGAATTCAGAAGAAAAAATACCACCCTTTTTTAAACCACAGATTACACGGATTTCACAAATTAGTAAAAAGACCATTCTTAAAATAGGGGCTACTGGCAATTCAATAATCTTTGACACATACTAGTCCCAAATAGATAGCTACGCCTTTACAAACGAGGAACTCCCACTGAATTAAACCTGTTGGTTTATCTTTAATAGAAAATCTGTGAAATCAGTGGTTTCTATTTTAAATCAATTCCGCAGCCCGACAATTATCAATGACCTGTTCCGGTGTTTTTCCACCGGGGATCACAGTGTGGCAGGCCGGGTGCTTCAGGCAGAAAGCCAAACTGATCTGAGCTTTTGTGTATCCGGGGTGTTCCTCAAAGACCGGCTCTATATCGTCCAGTTCAGTTAAATAGCTATCGAGTTTCTCAGAAGACAGATTCATACGGCGGTGATCATTATTTCCAAACCGGGTATCACGGTTGAATTTTCCGGTCAGCAAGCCGAATAATAGCGGTATCCGCACGATTACGCCAATGCCGTATTGCTGAGCTTTGGGGAAGAGCACCTTTTCCGCCTCCCGTTCCAGCAGGTTGTAGCGGACCTGGATACAATCCAGGATATCGTGGTGCTCATCCAGCAGAAAAGCCTGATCGGATTCCTTGAAAGATTGGATGCTGAGACCAGCATGTAAAATTTTACCATCGCGTTTCAGTATTTCCAGCGCCTCCCAAGGCTCATCACGGTTTAGCTTTTCGATATCGGGGCTGTGTAGTTGCAGGATATCCAAAGCCTCGACACCCAACCGTTTCAGGCTCTGTTCGGCTGCCCATATCAGATAATCCTTGTCGTAGGTCTGTTTAATTGGGCCATAGCCATTGTCATCATCATCGCCGGCATTGTAAAAGTCATTACCGGCCTTGGTAGCGATGATCACCTCACCCTTCCCGCGTTCTTTCAACACAGAAGCAATTAACTCCTCAGAATGACCAAAACCATAAACATCGGCGGTATCGATGAAGGTTACGCCCTCATCCAGGGCCGTGTGCAGAGCCTTTTTGCTAACGGTATCGTCGGTTTTACCCCAGTCCCGGCCACCGATGGCCCAGGCGCCAAAACCGATTACAGAAATTTGGGGACTACGTTTACCTAATTTTGTGTAAAGCATAAAACCTCCTTTTTATCCACAGATTACACTGATTTCACAGATTTTCTATTTAAGGAAAAAAGTGAGATCAATGCGAAAGAATATTGAATTGATGTTAGTTCCCATTTTAAAGAAAAAAACATTGTTTTTTCGTTTTTAATCCGCCTTCGCGTACGACTACGGCGGACGAGAAGAT
>JABMQW010000166.1 GCA_013203115.1 Fidelibacterota bacterium | reverse complement strand
GGCTCTGGCACGGATTCTACGCATTCCCTGGGGCTGGGATCGTCTCGCAGTAATCATTGGGTTGGTTTTCTTTGTGGCACTCACAGGCGGTAAACCCAGTGTTATTCGAGCTGCCATTATGACCGGACTATACATATTAGCTCCCGTAGTCAATCGACCGGCAAACGTCTGGAATTTGATCGCAACAGCTGCTTTTTTAATTCTCATTATTAATCCGACATTTATCTATGACTTGGGCTTTTTGTTAAGTTTTACAGCCGTCATATCAATCATTTTCTTTTTTAATTTATTTGATCAAATTGTCCCGGAACGGCTGCGTTTAAGTAATATTCAGAATAAGTTTTTAAAGTTTACCTGGGGATTGTTTCTGGTATCACTATCAGCCCAGATTGGTACTTTGCCATTTACGGTTTTATTCTTTCACCGTCTGCCGCTTATTTCACTGGTGGCCAATGTCATTATTGTGCCCCTAATCGGGTTACTGGTCGCACTTGGATTTGCATTACTGTTTCTAAACTGGATACCATTTATTGGTTATACAATTGGAAATACACTGTGGTTTCTCGCAGAGATAATTATCCATCTGGCCAAGGGATTTTCCCGGTTGCCGTTTGCCGCAATTGATGTGCCGGAACCTGATTTCATGGGTATTCTGATCTATTGTGCGTTCATATTGTCAATTTATTTATTAAGTCTGACGGAAAAAAGGAAGTTGATAATAATTATCATTTTAACCGTATTTACTAGTGGAATCTGGAATTGGGCTCTGGTCCGTCCCGGATTAGAAGTAATAATTCTTGATGTAGGGCAGGGTGATGCGATTATTATCAAATTTGCTAATCGAAAGACGATGCTTATTGACGCCGGGCTGCGCTTTCGAAAAAAAGATATGGGAAAAAGTGTTGTAATTCCGACGGCCAAATACCTTGGTATTGATAGATTTGATTATGTCGTAATGACTCATCCGCACAATGACCATATCGGCGGAATCAAGACGGTTCTTGAAACTGTGCCCGTGGATACGGTATGGGATACAACTGTTGATTATTCATCCCACACTTACCAATCTATCTTGACGGCCATACCGGAATTGGGCATTGAGTATGTCCACCCGGTCCGTGGCGATATTTACCGGATAGATGCGAAAACGGCGATTCAGATTTTTGCGCCGGATTCAATCCTGATTCCGAATAAGCATAACCTCAATAACTGGAGTATTGTGTTCAAATTGATTTATGGGCAAACCTCATTTCTATTTACCGGAGACCTTGAATATGAAGGCGAGCGCTTGCTAATGACATTAGGAAAATGCTTAGATTCGGATGTGTTAAAAGTAGCTCACCACGGATCGATAACCGGAACCACGCCCACATTTATCGCGGCCGTTAAACCGCAACAGGCGGTGGTTTCAGTTGGAAAGCGAAATAAATTTCAACATCCATCCCTGATTACTATTCGACGTTTGGAAAGGGCCGGGGCGAATGTAATGCGTACCGATCTGCAGCAGGCGATCTGGATGCACTCCGATGGTTATAAGATTAAGGTGATAGAATGGCAATAATTGCCGGTGTCGATGAAGCGGGACGGGGACCCCTGGCGGGTCCTGTTTGTGCAGCAGCAGTGATTTTACCGGTAAATCATACAATTGTTGGATTGGCCGATTCCAAGAAACTGACCGCCCGTAAAAGGGAATATTTGGCTGATATTATTAAGGATCAGGCAATCGCGATTGGAATTGGCTGGGTTGATGTGGCTGAGATTGACCGTATCAATATTTTACAGGCTACTTACAAAGCCATGCAAATTGCGCTCGGTCGATTAAGTATTCAGCCGGATAAGGCACTAATTGATGGCTATGGTTTACCAACGCAAATAGTACCTAACGAAGGTATTATTGGCGGTGATGGGAAAGTAGATTGTATTAAAGCGGCTTCGATCATTGCTAAAGTAACCCGGGATCATCATATGCAGGCTTTGGATATAATCTTTCCCGAATACGGATTTGCCAGGCACAAGGGCTACGGAACCAAACAACATCTAAAAGCATTAGCAGGGCTGAAAGCAACGCCAATCCATCGTAAAAGTTATAAGCCGGTTGCTAAGCAGCTACCCACCATTTCCTGGCTCAAAGAGCAGCGACGAGTTGGCTGGTGGGGGGAACGCCTGGTCTGCTTAGAATTGATGAAGCAGGGATTGACAATCCTTGCTACTAATGTAACCTGCAGCAATTTTGGTGAGATTGATATTATTGCCGAGTCGGATGAAGAAATCATTTTTGTTGAAGTTAAGACAATTACAAAAGCACAGCTTGGCACTCCGGAACAGAAGGTGGATCACAATAAATTAATCAAGTTACAACGCGCCATCGACTATTACCTGATGAAGAATGAAATTATCAAAGATATCAGGCTGGATGTATTTACGGTAATGCTCAGGAGAGGCGGACCATGGCTAAAGCAGTTTAAAGCAATCGGATTGGATTGATTGAAAATTTATTATTTCCCTATCTTTTAGTAACGGTAAATTTAATGTTATGAAAAATAAAGTTATTCGCGAAGTAAAATCGATTTTCATCATTATTGTTATCGCCTTTACGCTAAAAGCTACTATCATTGAAGCTTATATTGTTCCAACCGGTAGTATGGAAGATACTATAATGACCGGTGATTTTCTGATCGGATCGAAATTTGTGTACGGGATGCGGACGCCGGATTGGATAGGAATTCCTTATACTGATATTGGTATAAAGTTACCCTATTTCCAATTTCCTGAGTTTCGCGAACCACAGGCCAGTGATGTGCTGATTTTTAAATACCCGCGTGATGTGTTTCAAAAATATGTAAAGCGTTGTGTGGCTGAGCCGGGGGATACGGTTGAGATCGTGGCCAAGCAGCTATTTGTCAATGGCGAGGAAGTGGCGCTGTCACCCAACGGTAAATTAAAACCATATTCATTATCACCCACTGATATCCAGCCCGACATCTTTCTGGGGACCCAGGGTAATCGGGATAATTTCAAGCCTTTACGAATTCCGCGGAAAGGTGATGTTATTGCTTTCAACGGTGCCACCAACTGGCAGTATTTGATTCCAATCATGCTTATGGACGGACATACGGTAACACTTGAGAATGAT
>JABMQW010000165.1 GCA_013203115.1 Fidelibacterota bacterium | reverse complement strand
GTGCCATCCGCACAGTTCTTAAAAGGGATAATAACCCACAACAACCCACAAACTAATTATACTTACCCCTTTTAGTCAAGGAATATTCTGAAAATATTGTACATACTCGCAATAATTGGGTCGAAGTTTCCGCGGTAAATGAACCTTTTCAAAAACGTGGTGGAAAAAGTTGATGATATGACATACAATGGTAAGGTGTAAATCGCCCTGGCCATATGTGGATAAGTGGAGGATACCAGAAACTCGTGCAGGGGGAAATTCTTGCTCAGTTTTTGGGTATTATCCAGCTCAAAACATGACTAAAAAATAGAATTCAAATCCATACTGATATTTTTGTACAGATTGCCGGTAAAAAGTGCAAATAATTTAGAATCATAATTTCATTATAAGTCATTATTCAGTGCCAGCAGGTGTCATTTTTTCCTAAGTAGGAAAATACTTCAAAAAAAAACCCCTGCATTAATACAGGGGTTTTTCAAAGAGTTGAATCCCAATTATACAGGAATTCTTAAATCCTCGTAGTTTTGAACATCAGTATTGCAAGTAGGAGTTCTTGAGATTTTACTAGTCGCTTCGACGGGTGGTTCGGGCTGTATGAGCCAAATAATTTTTGGTTCTTCTTTGATTTGACTTGGTACAGGAATATCATCATCAACTTCCAAACGAGCTTCAATGTATTCGTCGAATAATTCCTGGACATTAGTAATTGCCTCTATTTCTGTTTCCCCTTCTGTTTTACAGCCTCTTAAATCAGGATATTCAGCGATCCAGTAGGTATCTCCCTCATCACTTACTGGTTGTGTTATTATTTTATAGGGTAATTGCTGAAAATAACTAAGTGTTTTCTTCATTTGATTTTTCTTCACTTTTTTTTATTAAGTTCATCAATAAGTTTCACAACATCAACTGCAACCCAAGGTTTGCAAACATTATGCCTGGGGATGCTTATCCATAATTCTTTATGCTCAGGATGATAGTATTTATTGTGCTTTCCACGTTTTCCTTTACGGATAAATCCATGTCCTTTAAGTGCTGTGTCAAAATGTTTTTGACCCCATCCTGACTTAGTTAATCGCATGTCATCGAGAAGCTTAATTGCTCTCGATGTCACGCTTTTGCCTCAGGCCTTATAACTTGTAATTGAACAGCCTCAAATCGTACACTTTCAATATACCGATTATCGACGAATAATGCAAATCTGTACTCGCCAGGTTTTTTCATTGTTATATTTATTATTCTAATTATGATCCCTGATCTAGCGAAAGAGTTCTTAAGGGTTTTATTCCCGATTGCAAATTGGATTGGACCGTGTTTAGTAACTAGTCGGTCTCGATCATCAGTCAGTTGAACTTCTAGTGTATGATTCCCAAATTCCTTTCTTGTCGCTTCAAATTGGACAACAAGTGATATTTCGGGGTGTGTACAAGGAAATTTTCTTGCATTTATATTTTCAAAAATCCCAATAACTGAGAGTTTACCATCAACACTTAAATGTGCAGAATCCGCTAGTAAAATATACCTGGTGTTCATTATGATTCCCTCATAAAGATACTTAAGATCGTAATCACTTTAACGCAAGAAATTAATACTAAATAGTGAAAAACTCAATTATTTAGAAATTGAATTCTTCTCTGAAATCCTCATAAACCTGGCGCAGCTCGTCCGGATATTTTGACAGATCGGCGGTCCAGGCAACCTTGGCCGGGTTAATATAATCCTTTATCCGGCGTTAAAATTTTCACCTCTGATTCGAACTTCTACAATATTGCTCACAATTACTGATTCGGTGTATAGTGGATTATATTGACCCGGTTGGGATCGGTCAGAAAAGTCAGTTCGACCGGCTGCGAATGGTTACCCATATTCTGTACGGCAATACCATTGATTTGCACTGATACGTCCTTGGCGCTATTGGTGCGCAAGTCTACCCGACCGGTAAATTCCTGCGTCAGGTCCCGGTTACGACCAAGGACTCCCGAAAGGGTATCGGATTCATCGATAATCATGCGGTACCAGGTACTTTTCTGGGCGATAACCTTAATTGTGAAAGGTGCTTCGGCATCAAAGGTTTGATCCCAAACGGCTAAGCGGTTATAATTGAAAATTAAATCTTCATTGGTAACCGGTTCGACAGATTCCGCGGCCCTGAGGGTAACTGGACCACCTACGGCTTCACTTTCATCCGAGCTGATTTGTTTAATCACAAAAATAGCGAACAGGACCACTATGATCAGCAGGGCGCCTTTGTAATAATCTGAAATCATCTTTTTCGGTGTTTTGGAGGGCATTGGCAGGACAGGATCGCTACCGGAAAATTCCGGTTCTTCCGGCGCAGTCGCTTCCGGAGTGATTTCAATACCATCCACCTGGCTTAAGTGATGATCCAGTTGATTCAGGGCATCTTTGGTGTCGCTACCTATTTCGGTGACATACGCTCGCAGAAACAGGCGCATGTAGGTCCGCGGCAGAATGTCGAATTCCCCTTCCTCGATTGCTTCCAGATATTTCAGATCGATCTTGGTCCGGTTGTGAATCTCGACCAGTTCGATATTATTGTCTTCGCGTAATTTCTTCAGATCGTTGTAAAAAAGTTCCATTTCGGTCTTTCAATTGAGGAGAAAAATTAATCGCCCTGAAGGGTGGCAATCAATATAATTGTCAGTTGCCATATTGGTTGATTAAATGGCGATAATGGCTGAAAAAGGATGCCAGTGGAAAACCGACAACATTGTAGAAACAACCTTCGACCCGATCAATACAGGTAGCAAACCAGTCCTGGATACCATAGCTGCCAGCCTTGTCAAGGGGCTGGTAATTCCGGATGTAATAATGTATGTCATTATCGGAAATGGATTTGAAAGTAACCGCGGTGGTTTCATGAAATGTATCTTCAATCGCTCTAACTGCCCATTGCAGCGATACTCCGGTAATGACGGAGTGGGTATTCCCGGACAAGTCCGATAGCATGGTAAAACATTCCGCTTCATCCTGCGGTTTACCAAGGATCCGATTGTTCAGAACCACTATTGTATCGGCGCCAATGACCAGATGATCCGGATACTGCCGGGCTAATTCAGCAGCTTTCAAGCGGGCGTAATGGGTGGCGAACTGATCCGGTGGTAGATCAAGACCGAAATCTTCATGAATGGTTGCGGGCTTAACCTCAAATTCCAGATCGATCTGCTGTAGAAGGGCTTTACGACGGGGGGAACTTGAAGCAAGTATAATTGGAGGCATCATTGGTATTTCGCAAGTTTCCCGATAATAGATACCTTGCTGTTATTATCGCTGGCTTCCAGGCGGTAGAGGTACACACCATTTGCCAAACGGCCTCCGTACTCGTCCCGGCCGTCCCAATCAAGATGATGATATCCTTCGGAGAATAATTGTTTCGGCAGGGCTTTTATCTTGCGTCCCTGCAGCGTATAAATAGTAACAGCAATTTCGGCCGGTGCAGTTATTTCAAAAGTAAACTGGGTATTACGGGCGAAAGGATTGGGGTAGTTCAGAACATGGTACAGCTTTAGCTCCGGTGAGTCCTGTAGAGCAAGCGTGATCCTTGCTTCAGACGGATTGTTGGCATTGTCCCAAGCGGTTACTTTCAGGTCTATGGAATTCCCGGATAGAAAATTCGAATAATCGATTACGCCCTTGGTGATGCTGTTAATGTCATAAAGAAAATCGTTGGTAAAATCGTGATCCGTCTCGGATATTAGATCGGTAATGATGATTCCGTGCCCAACCTCACCGGCCATGTTGATCCCGATTGGATCGGATAACCTGATTATTAAACCCTGATCTAGAATTAAATGGTCACCGGAATGGAATATCCGACCATTGCGATCCTCGAAAGTGATTATTGGTCCTTCGGTATCGTTTAAACTGGTACCACCGATAAAATGCAAACCTTCCCGATAGCCCAGCGCTTCCACCGGCGGATCATCCACCGATTGGAAATAAATCGATAGTTTCCCGGGGTTGTCGGAATAGGAAATATCTTTGGGAATACGGATTTGCCCATCGAAATTGGTATCGTTGATGGCAAATTGACCACGGAATAGGGTACCTCCGGGCAAAGTATATGTCAGGTGTTCTGTCTGACCGGCAATTCGATACTCCCGGGTCACGGTGCGGTCTGCATCCTGTATCATTATATAGCCTATACCGCCTTGGGTTGACACGGTTTGGAACCCGGAAAATTGAGCAGTTTCCAAGGTCCGCAATGTATCGGGGTTCAGGTCAGTGATGGAAATGGTATCAGTTGGTATCGGTAGCGGCATGGCCGGATCACCGAACAAGTGAAAATATTTCCCCGATTGAAGACCATCCTTGACACTTTGGAGGACAACACCGATTGGTTCACTGGTAACCTGGCGGTTGGGAAACAGACGTTTGAAAATCTTTTGGATATACACGAAATTAGGGTCGATACCAATCGATCTGCTGGTAGTAATGATTGCAATTGCGGCATCACCTGGTTCCCGGATCAAATCTTCGGAAAAAGCTTCGGCCTTGATATCATCGAAATGACCCCAGGAACAGGTAGCGGCGATCCAGATCGGTAGACGGCCGCCTGTGACAATCGAGTTCAGGTCTCCCCGAGTATGGTCTAATAATCGTTCCTGAGCCCACAGGTGCGGACTGCCATGACCAATATAGCTGATTATGGCGGTACCACGATTGATCAGGTCGAACAAAGCCTGGGTGGCCGCCGGTTTCACCACACCGTAGGATGAGGCATCACTAACCTCAGGATATTCCAGCATGTATAATTTTTGGATGGTCACCGCCGGGGAAATGTAGGGTACTAGTCTTTCCGAATTCGTTGTGTGAGTTTTACCGGATGCAATGCTTCCATGTCCTGGTTTGGGTTCTGGCCGGGCGGCATCATCCGCTACCAATGTGACCCGCTGGCGCCATAGTCCCGGCACCGGGTTCTTTTCATAAGCGATGATTTTATCTACGAATGCTTCAACATCGGCAATGGAATGAGAGGGATACCTTCCCACAGCAACTTCCGGCAAAGACCCATAAATGGTCACTAACTGGTCGTCGGTTGAATAATAATGCTCCAGTGAGCCCTCCAGAAATAGGGTCGGCACTACTATTTTTGACTGGCCGGTTATATTACGGTAATCATGATCCGCATCACCAATCAGGAACAAGCAAGTAGGATGAGTTACTGACCAGTTCTCAAGTGTCCATTGCATGAATAACCTGATTGCAATCGGATCCGGGTTGCCGCCGGTAAATTCACGATAAACCTGTTCCAGAGGAGCAAACAAGGAACTTCCGCGGTGCTCTACCAGTGGTTGCAGGGCAGTGGCATATTCATTCGGACCAATGATAATATGATCGACGCCGGGTCCGGCATGACGCAAGGAATTGAAGGCCGCATTAGCTACTGCTTCTATTTGATTAACCTGCGGAATATCGGTGGTAGTAAAAACTGTTAGATGCCCTATGGAATCAGCCACCGATTCAACATCGACGGTGAAACCACCTGAGACAGGAACGGTAGTTAACTGTTTTGGCAGGGAAGGACTGGCAATATCCCAGACTATTGGATCAGAAGTAGATGAAAAATTGAGGCGTACGGGATTCCCGGCCGGATCAATGAAGAAATCGTATGGATTACCAGCGAAGGTTAATTGACGGCTGGAACGCAGGGTGAAATAATCGAAATACGGTTTGGATGAAACGGAGGTGGTGGCATTTTCCAGGATAAATTTACCTTCCTGCCAATTGATATTATTGGTAGTGTCTGTGTATTGTATCGTTCTTTTGCCACTCGAAGACCATGTTAGACTGAAAATCGGTGTGCTAAATCTCGTATTATAATAAATCTTTATCAGGTGAGTTCCACTACCAGCCCCCAGCATACGAACGGTAATCCGAGGATCAATATCCAAGGTTGGGGCAGTTAAATTAAAATTTATGGTATAGGATGATCCATTAACAATCTGCGGTCCGACCCAGTATGTCCCGGTTTCATAAGGATTAATTATATCGACTTCCTGATGATGATATACTACACCATAATTACTTGTAACTGTTGGATCTATGTTTGATTCCCGGTTTTCGATCCGGAGACCGCGCAAATTGTTGTCGTCCGGAATTAGCAGCCAATAGGTATTTTCAGTATAGAAAATACTCTGGTGGAATTGAACTTTTTCATTTATTATATCAAATCCGTTTGCCCCCTGGCCATAGAATATGATTTGATCACCGGCATTGAAACTATTATCATTTTCACCACTGATCATGATGGCGGTTTCGATCAGATTAACCGGTACAGTCTGGTTGATGAAACTTATTTGTTTACTGTGATCCCTCCCGAGCGAACTGCCGGTAAACAACATAAAACTCCGGGGATTGCGGCCGGAGATTATGGCAGAATAATCATCGAATAGGTCAAACGGTAATGCGTACATGCCATCCTGATTGACGGAAAACCGGAACCAGGTGCCGACTGGGTATTCGGTAACGGCGACGCGCTTAAGGATTGGAGGTATTCCCCAATTTTGCGCAACCTCCCAATTTATTATCCGGTGGACCAGCAGGACCTGATCCGCAACAGGGATTTTTCGTTGATTCTGTTTATCATCGGAAAAGGTCAGTGTGATTCGCAGAGAACGATAATACTCACCATGACCGGCATAAGGTGATATTTGCAGGGAAGCGACATTCAGACCGCGCAAGCTTTGTTTTAACAGCCAATTGACACCGCTAAAGTTCAAATCGTCAGTATTTTCCAGGAAGATTTGTTTATTTTTGAAAGTAGTATTTAGTTCGGGATACTCGTCGCCAGGTAGTCCGATTAAAAGCGCAATTGGTTTAAGATCATCGATGGTAGAAACATTAAAAGTAAAATCGATCACAAGCTGGTGCTCGTTGGAAGTATGAACTGTCCAATCCGCCCCGGCTACTAAATATCCCGTAAGCGACAAAAGAGATAAAATGAATAATCGTATTCGCATATGAAGTTTAATTTAATTATTTCAAGCAGTAATTGAACCGGATTATCCTATCCAATTGGGTTAGTATTAAAAATTACTGTGCTAACGACCGATAAACGTATACGGTTCCCTGGCGCTGGAAGGCCGATTAACCGGGAATGGGAAATATTATTCGTGCTTATTAAGCAGTCTCCCGGCGATCAGATTGTACTACGATTAGGTAATAGTAAATCGATTCGGAGTCGGATGTAAATAATATTTATTATCAATTAATAAATATGGAATCTTTTCAATTTGCAATAAATTTAGTAGTTCCATGCATCAGTTACTGTAACAATACACAGGTGCTTTGGGTTATGTGCTACCTGACACGTCTGATCTGGTTAGAATTACTTTACATTTTGATGCACTAAATTGAATTAAAGGGAGTAAAAAAATGACTAAACTTTGGGATGATCTGAAAAAGAATCTCACACAATGGAGCAGTGTCGCCGTGGAAAAAGCGGAAGAGATGAGTAAAATTGCTGTTGCCAAGACTGAAGAATTGACCAGAATAAGTAAGATAAAGATTGAAATTCGTCAGTTACAGCGTGATCTGGATAAGAACTTTGAAGAATTGGGACGTTATGTTCGCAAGAGCGCTGATGAAAAAAATCTGAATTTCACTGGTGATGATGAAGTTTTGGTATTACTTGGCAAATTATCTGAAACTGAAAATGTCATTGCCGAGAAAAATAAGCAGATCCAAAACATCAAGGAAGAGTACCATCTAAAAGAATCGGAAATTAATGCCGATACTTCCGCAGCGAAGGAAGATAAAGCGGCTACTGAAGAAGCCCCGCCCGATGAAAAACCTAAATCAAAACCTAAAAGTAAAAAGACTGTTAAAAAATAATCTGTGAAAAACACGGATAAGACATCCAAACTGCATAATGCACTCAATCTGTATTTGGATGAGATAAAAGGTTTGGAACCGCTTTCACCTGAGGAGGAAATCCACTTAGCGCAAGCTGCCCGGCAGGGCGATTCCTTGGCATTCAGAGAGATTATTCTGCATAATCTACGGTTTGTCGTCATGGTAGCAAAAAAACACCAGAGTCAGGGGTTACCGCTTGAAGACTTGATTAATGAAGGCAATCTCGGGTTGATTAAAGCGGTTCAACGCTTTGATGAAACACGTGGTTTTAAATTTATTTCATATGCCGTTTGGTGGATCGATCAAGCAATTCGACAGGCAATCTCTAAAAATTCCCGGGTCGTCCGGTTGCCTGTGAATATTTCCGATTCGATAACTCGCTTGAAAAAAAGATCGATTGAATTGGAACAGGCCTATGAACGGGAACCGACGACGGATGAATTAGCCTCTATCAGTGAGAAGACCATCCGTGAGATCGAAGATCTGTATAATGTTAACGTTCATAAAGTTTCATTAGATACGCCGTTAGATGATTCCGATACCACCTTGTTGGATTTTCTTTCGTTTGAGATTGAACGACCGGAAGCACAGATGATGCGGGAATCATTACATAAAGAGATCAAACAGGTCTTACATACATTGGACCGTCGTGAAGAATATGTTGTCAGGAAATATTTCGGAATTGGCACGGAAAATTCAATGACGCTGGAAGATATTGGTAAAGAAATGAAACTTACCCGGGAGCGTGTTCGACAGATTAAAGAGAAAGCTTTACAAAGATTACGGCATGCAACCCGCTCCCATTTATTACGAATATATATTGGTTAAAGTATTTGCCATTTTTTGTCATCTAATTTAAACTCGTGCATAGCGGGCTATATGTATTCATGAAAAACAGGTATTCACGAAGCTTAAAGCGAGGTTTGAACTACCTACTGATCGCTCAAAATGATTATGGAGTGCGCCAGTGGCAAATTTCAAATCGTAATGCTTTTGCAGTCCTTGGCTTGACAATTGTGCTTGCGGCGGCAACTTTATTTTTCAGTGCCGACCTGTTGACAAAATTTATTTATAATAATAAAATTCATGAAATGCAGAACCACTACCAGGGGTTGACCACCACAATAACGGATTTGCGAACCCAGTTGAGAGTGTTACATCAGCATATTAGTGATATTGAAGCCCGAGATGAAGCCTTGCGTAACTATATTGATATGCCGGTCATTGATGCGGACGTCCGGCAGTTGGGCATTGGTGGTATTCATCTGTCAAAATCAAATTTCATCAGCGAAACTTCACCGGTGATGGAGTCTGTCCTGAATGCCGTCGAAATGGATGTAGAACAGCTTTCGCGGTCGGTCAGACTGGAGCTGGCAAGTTATTCCAATATTTATGACAAGATGATTCAGGATGCTGAGAAAATAGGGTCAATACCCTCCATACGCCCCATCGAAAGCGGTTATATGACTTCCGGGTTTGGTTATCGTAAGGATCCGTTTGACAGCAAAATTCGTTTTCATTACGGTCAGGATTTTTCCTCCAAAACCGGTTCACTGGTTTTCGCCACAGCAGATGGTGTGGTAATGGAAACGCGTTATCGCGGTGGTTTTGGCAAAGTAGTGAAAATCAGTCATGGTCACGGTTATGTAACCTATTTCGGACATTTATCCGAATTTAATGTGACCAAGGGCGAAACCGTACAACGGGGACAGTTGATCGGTAAAGTTGGGAATACCGGACGTTCGACCGGACCTCATTTGCATTATGAAGTACATTATTATAATACGCCCCAAAATCCTTTGGATTATTTCTTCAGCGGATATCTGGATTGAACCGCTGGTTGCATAATAAATCCGTTTAATTATTCTTTCCTAACTAAACCCGATGCATAAGACTTATTACATAGAAACCTATGGCTGCCAGATGAATGTTGCCGATTCTGAATTGATTGCGGGTTTGTTACAGCAGGAAGGTTATAGGGAAACCGGCGATATCCAAGCTTCCGATGCTATTTTTGTGAATACCTGCTCCGTTCGGGAACATGCCGAGGAACGGGTTCATTCCCGCCTGGGAACATTTAAAAGTATTAAAGAAAATAATCCAAACGTTATCATTGGTGTTTTAGGATGCATGGCTCAAAGTCTGAAACATGATCTGCTGGAGAATAAACCCTACATTGATATTGTCTTGGGTCCCGATTCCTATCGCCGGCTGCCGGCATTGCTGAACCGCCAGCGTAAGTCCGCCGGTATTGTCGATACCCACCTGTCCCGATTCGAAGTCTATGATGATCTTTTTCCCAGCCGCGGTGAAGGTATCAATGCCTGGGTATCGATCATGCGTGGTTGCGATAAATTCTGCACCTTCTGTATCGTTCCTTTTACCAGGGGTCGGGAACGAAGCCGTTCGGTGGACAGTATTGTAGCGGAAGTCCGGCAGGTGGTGGCGGACGGTTTCGTGGAAGTGACTTTACTGGGTCAGAACGTAAATTCCTACTCCCACGAAGGTTATGGATTTGCCCGTCTGCTGACGGCGGTAGCGGCCGTGCCCGGCCTGAAACGAATCAGATATACTTCACCACACCCCCAGGATATGACTGAAGATCTGTTGTACGTCATGGCGGAACACGACAATATTTGTAATTCCATTCACTTGCCACTCCAGGCCGGGGCCGATCGAATTCTGAAGCGCATGAACCGGACCTATACCCGTGAGCATTTCATGAATCTGGTCGACCGGATACGTACGATCCTGCCCGCTGTGGGTCTCACCACCGATATTATCGTGGGTTTTCCCGGCGAGACAGATCGGGAATTTGAACAGACTCTGGGGGTTATGGAATATGTTAAATTCGATTCGGCATTTACCTTCAAATATTCACCGCGGAAAGGCACCAAGGCGGCGGAGTACCAGGATCAGGTGCACCCGCAAAAAAGTCAGGATCGTTTGGAACAATTAATTAAATTACAAAAGCAGCATACGTTGATTCGTAATCGCCAAGTCGTTGGTAAAGTGCAGACAGTCCTGGTAGAAAAAGAGAGTAAACGTTCATCAGCCAGCTGGGCCGGTAGAACAGATTCTAATAAATGGGTTATCTTTGAAAAAGGGGCAGCCCGAATCAAAGATTTTGTTTCCGTGGAGATTAGGGATGCGCGTGGCGTAAGTTTGCATGGAAATATAATTGGAGAAAAGCGGAAATGAAGCTTGTAAAAATATTCGTATTTCTAACAGTAATTCTGGTGATGCTGGTATTTCTGATGCGTAACGCTAATCGTGTGTCGGTTGATTTAATTCTGGTACAGTATGACCAAGTCAGTCTGGCAGTGGTAATGATATTTACTGTAGCGATTGGTATTTTAATCGGATTTGGAGTTTCATTATCCACTATCCTGGCTACTAAAGCTGATAATCGATCCATCCGGTTAAAAAACCGCCAGCTAACTGAAGAAGTCAACAATCTACGAAATGTTGGTATTGATGACGATATTTACGATTTAAGCGAAGAGGAAGAATAGCCTTGAATACGTTGACACTGATAGTATTAGTCCTGATGGCCGCCCTGATTGGAGGAGCTTTCATATGGTTACGTCCTCGCAGCCAACCGCAAACCCAGGCAATCTATACGGAAGCATTATCAGCAATAATTCGTGGACAGGCCAAGCAGGCAATTGATTTGTTGCGCACTGTGATCAGGAATGATTCGAGTCATGTGGAAGCATATATGCATTTGGGTGATTTATTACGTGAACAGAATCTGGCCAAAAAAGCTTTAAAAATCCATCAGTCTTTGACCGTCAGACCTGATTTACCATCGAAATTTCGAATAGAAATCTATAAATCATTAGTCCTGGATTATCAACGTTTGATGGATTATCGGCGGGCTGCCCGGGAAGCGGAACAGATACTGCGTATTGACCGCAAGAATCTATGGGCTAATGAATTTTTGTTGAAAGTGGCTTTGTTGAACGAAGACTGGAACAGGGCCATGCAACTGGCTAAAACAACCCAGAAAATTAAAGGGCGGATTGACGTCGATGAACTGGCCGAAATTAAATTAAGGGAAGGCCACTATCAGATCAAACAAGACAATCAACGCGATGCAATAACCTGTTTTAACAAAGCCAATAAAATCGCACCGGAATACGGTGCACCACACTTCGAGCTGGGTGAATTGTATTTTAAGCAGGGTAACTTGGAAAACGCGATCAAATTCTGGGAACGCTATGCTCTGTGTTGTCCGGATCAGAGTGCAAAGGTTTATTCCAAAGTTGAAACAACTCTATTTGAGCTGGGTCGCTTCAGCGAGGCAGAGCATTTTTACCGCCGTATCTTGAACAAAGATGCATCAATTCTGGATGCTATGGTTCGTTTGGCCAATGTACTGGTGGAAAAGGGCGAGCAACGGGCGGCAATGAATCTGGTGGAAGAAACATTGAATAAGTCAGCCGGCTCAATCCCTGCTAATCTGATGAAACTGAAATTGTCTTTATCAAAACAGAATTCCCACCAGTTATCCCGTCAAATTGATAAAATACTGGAATTGCTATCTTCCGATAGCGATCGATGAAATTACGGTTGTTCTTAACTGTGCTGCTGGGATTAGCCTGTACAGCTACGAAAGCACAGGATTTGCGGTTATATTTCGCACTATTACAGGAGGGTCGGGTCGCTGAAGTCCGGCAAACGTTGCCGGAATTACTCAAGCAGAATCCCGATCACCCGGGCGTAGCCTATCTTCAGGCTATGACCGTCACTGATGGTGACTCGTCGCTGCAATTATATCAAACAATTATACGGAAATACCCCCAAAGCGAATATGCCGCCGAGGCGGCTATGAAAATCGGCGAATATCTGTATTCACGGGGGTTATATACCCAAGCCAGCCGTCAGTTACATTCAATACCCGTATTGTATCCGCAATCTAACCATCTTCAGCGGTCTATTGATCTTATGGTCAACAGTTATTTTGCCACAGGTGAATTGGATAGCGCAGCCTACTATCTGGCGCGTTTCAAACGGAAATACCCGCGGTTGAATTACGATTATGGTATCCCCGGTTTGGATGATATCGCCGTACCGCCGGCCGAAGTAGAACTGGTTAAATTGAACCAGAAGCAGGTACAGCAAAAATTGCAGCAGAAAGTAAAATCTGTCACCAAACCAATAGTAGAAAATATGGCTCGACCCTGGGTGGTGCAGGTTGGCGCCTTTGGCAAATACAATAATGCCATATCGTTGAAATCGATGCTGGTCCAGAACGGTTATGACGTAGAGATTAATGAAGTATCAAGCAATAACCGGCGATTGTTCGCAGTGCGGGTTGTGCGCTATTCCAGTCAGAATCAAGCCCGGAAAATCGGGAATGAATTAAAACAAAAATATAAACTAGATTATATGATCATGAATCGGCCGGAGTAGATGGTGGATGTTAGGTGGTGGATGTTAGATGGTTTATGGAGGTGTTCGAACTTTGAAAATATGGGAATGATTGTGAGGCTGGTGCCCGCCGCGGTCTTCAAAACCGTTGGGATGTGTACTCCACATCCGCTGGGTTCGATTCCCAGGCGTTCCCGCTAATCTACACGTTTGATTCCCAGGTATACTCACCGAAGTCACGACTTGTCGTGCGCAGGTGAGCGTTCCCGCTAGTTTTAGTGATAAGTGACAAGTGACAAGTAACAAGTGACAGGGGTGAAATGGTGCAGCTTGTACAAGCATTCAAATCCCTTGTTCCTTGTACCTGGTCCCTTTTTACGATCCCAGCTTGACCATCATAGCCATTCCTACGCACTAACCGTGCTTCGGAAGACAGGCCTTGGCGTAGGTGGAGCATTCCCGCTAATCAGCAATTTGGGATTCCCAGCTTTAAATTTACCAGGTCGTTACAAGGGACAGGTTAAATTGATGAGATGTGAACGAACAATGTCAATTTTTTTGCCGAGCGTGACACACGCTGGTGAGTTAGACAACTAGTAAAGAAAGGAGAAGATGAATCATGAATTACAGTATCGGGCAACTTTTAAAAGCTAAAGGTAAAGATATCTGGTCTATTAATCCCCAGGCAACTGCCTATGAAGCATTGCAATTAATGTCAGAGAAGAATGTGGGGGCGCTGCTGGTAATCGACAAGGGAAAGCTGGTCGGATTATTCTCAGAACGCGATTACGCCCGTAAAGTTATCCTTAAAGGAAAGTCATCTAAAGGTACATCTGTTAATGAGCTTATGTCTATTGGTTTATTCACGATAGAGCCGAAAAATACCATTATTGAGTGTATGGAGTTGATGACAGTTAAACATATTCGCCATGTACCTGTCATGGAAAATGAAAAGTTGATTGGAATAGTGACTATCGGCGATATAGTTAACGAGATCATCTTAAATCAGGATTTTATAATTAAAAACCTTGAGCAATACATATCAATTGGTTACTAAGCCTAGCACTATTAATCTTTAGATATTTCATAACAGATCATTATTAAGATTAGTTTTTTCCGTTGCCTAACACGCAGCGTGATATGCATCCTATTCAATTGGAAGTAAGTCCAAATCACTGGTGCGTTGGTTAAGTTATTATTTATTAAAATAGTGAAAATCACGTAACTTATGTTTCTAATGTGAATCAAAGATAAATTAGAAATGATAATTAATATTTGTTCGATTTTAAAAAATAGATAATTAAATCTGGTCTGATAAATACGAAAAAGAGCCTATCGAAATGTATAAAAATATTTTTATTGTTATCGTTCTCGTGGTAGCTGTCTTATGGCTAATAAATTTTTTCCACGAAGACGAAATGTATAATTTACATCTGGAACAATTAAAACAGGAATATGCCCTGCAACCCGTTTCTTCGGTCGATCACAGTAAATTGCCTGCTTTGAAGAAAGAGTTTAAAACCCCCCAGGAGGTTACGGCCGCTTGTATATCCTGCCATACGGAGCGGCATAAAGAAATTATCGCATCTACTCATTGGAATTGGGAACGGGTTGCTTACATTGAGGGGCGCGGAATATCTGTTGTTGGCAAGAAAAATGTGCTGAACAATTTTTGTATCGGTTCCAACGCTAATGAGCAATCCTGTGCCAGGTGCCATATCGGATTTGGAATGACTAATGACCAATTCGATTTCAATAATGCCAATAATGTCGATTGTATGGTCTGCCATGATAATAGTGAAGAATATTTAAAGGGCAATGCCATGGCTGGATATCCGGACCGAACAGTTAATTTAAAAAATGTGGCTCAACATGTGGGCGCACCCACTAAAGATGACTGCGGCGCATGCCATTTTTATGGTGGGGGAGGAAATAACGTTAAGCACGGCGATCTGGAATATGCCCTGTTAGCCTGCGATAAAAATATAGATGTACATATGGCTGCAAATGGCATGAATATGTCTTGTATAAGTTGTCATACCGCAGAAAACCATGTAATGAAAGGCCGTTTATATTCCGTTTCTTCAGAAAATACCAATCGTGCGTATTGTGAAGATTGTCATACAAATACGCCCCATTTCGATGATCTGCTAAACCGGCATACCGCAAAAGTTGCTTGTCAAACCTGCCATATCCCTGTTTATGCAAAGGTGAATTCAACGAAAATGTCCTGGCAATGGTCCGAGGCGGGAAAACTACACGATGGGAAACCTTATACGGAAGAAAATGAATATGGGGACCATACTTATATGTCCATCAAGGGGAAGTTTGAGTGGGCAAAGAATGTAATCCCTGATTATATCTGGTTTAATGGCACAGCCGATCATTACATACTTGGAGATACGATTAAATCGAAACCGGTGGCCATGAATACACTTAATGGTTCTTTTGATGACAAGTATTCAAAAATCATTCCTGTAAAAATCCATCGCGGTGATCAAATTTTTGATCTGCAAACAAAAATGCTGATTCAACCGAAATTATATGCACCTCAACCGGGTGACAGTGCGTTTTGGGAAGATTTTGATTGGGAACTTGCCGCAAAAGCCGGAATGGAAAGAGTGGGTCTGCCGTTTAGCGGTGATTATGATTTTATTGAGACCGTAATGTTCTGGCCTATCAATCATATGGTGAGCCCCAAGGAGCAAAGTGTAGGCTGTGCCGAATGCCATACCCGAGATGAAGGACGTTTGGTAAAACTTACCGGATTTTATATGCCCGGACGGGATCGTATCTGGCAGATAGATTTATTGGGAAATTTAATAGTAATTATGTCCGTTCTCACTGTTGTAGGACATGGCATTATTCGCTTGATAGTTAAATCTAAAAGACAAAAACTCAATATTCATTAAATGGAGCATGACGAGTAAAGTATGGTTATGAAACAGGTAAAAATTTATAAACGATTCGAAAGGTTTTGGCATTGGACTCAAGCCTCCCTGATTATATTTCTGGCTGTTACTGGATTTGAGATTCATGGATCTTTGAAACTCTTCGGATTTGAAAAGGCCGTGAGCTTCCACCAAAATGCGTCTTATGCATTATTGGGTCTAATTGTATTTGCCATCTTCTGGCATTTCACCACCGGTGAGTGGAAACAATATATCCCTACTACTCGCAAGCTCATTGATCAGATTCAGTTTTATTCAGTTGGTATGTTTAAAGGTGAAAGACATCCGGTTAATAAAACAGAATTAAGTAAGTTGAATCCTTTACAGCGTTTGGTATATCTGGGGTTTAAAATCGTACTAATTCCTGTTGCTGTGGTCACCGGGTTATTGTATATGTTTCATAAAACTATCAATATTAATGATATTGTAGTGATTCGTGGATTTGATCTGGAAATAATAGCAGTTTTGCATACTTCAGTGGCTTTTCTACTATTGGCTTTTCTCATACTCCATGTTTATATGACGACAACCGGACACACTCCTTTATCCAATATTAAAGCTATGATTACAGGATATGAGGAACTTGAACAGGAAGAAGAACAGCAACAACCAGAGAAAGAAAACATCTCATGAAGACAAAATCCTTTATGAATCCATATATGGCGGGTCTCATATTAGGCTTGGTTCTGTTGTCTACGATATATATCACAGGACGTGGCCTGGGGGCCAGTGGCGCGGTAAAAAGTGTTGTAGTGGCAACCGTAAAAACAACAGCGCCACAACATTATGAAGATAGCCGGTTTTATCAGGAATATGATAAAACGCACCCTGAGAGTCCCTTACGTTCATGGCTGGTATTTGAAGTATTGGGCGTAATAGCAGGAGCATTCTTATCCGGGCTAATCTCAGACAGGGTAGCGTTTAAGCTTGAAAAAGGACCTGGTATTCGTAACCGAGTCAGAATCATTGCTGCTATGACAGGCGGTATGCTTTTTGGTTTTGGTTCGCAATTGGGCCGAGGCTGTACCAGTGGGGCTGCTTTAAGTGGTATGGCAGTTATGTCATTCGGGGGAATTTTAACAATGATGGTCATTTTTGGTTCTGCTTATGGACTGGCCTATTTTGCAAGAAAACTGTGGCTTAAAGGATAAAAAGCATGGGACCATTAGTACCTGAAATCATAAGTAATGAATTTAACCTGGTTATAGCTTTTATTGTAGGCATTGGATTTGGCTTTATTTTAGAACAAGCCGGATTTTCTTCTACAAAAAAATTAGTTGGATTGTTTTATGGCTATGATTTTACGGTTTTAAAAGTTTTTTTTACCGCAGGGGTTACAGCTTTAATAGGTGTATTATTACTGGCGCATTTAGATTTACTGGATATGGAGCTAATATATATAAATCCAACGTTTCTATGGTCCGCTTTGCTCGGTGGTGCGATAATGGGCGCCGGTTTTATTATTGGCGGATTTTGTCCGGGAACGAGTGTATGTGCAGCAGCAATCGGCAAGATTGATGCCTTCGCCTTTATTTTCGGATCAATTTTTGGGATATTTATTTTTATTGAAGGCTATCCACTGTTTGAAAAAATATACAAAATGGAGAATAGGGGTGCTGTTAGAATAGACGAATATTTTTCTATCTCACCTGAATTTTTTGCATTCCTTCTAACTTTAATTGCAATTGGAGCCTTCATTGCGGTTACGCAAATAGAAAACAAGGTAAACAATAAAAAGGTAGCTTTTTCGCGTGTTTCGCTGATGAAGCACCTTGCTTCGGGAACCATTCCGTTCCTATTCATTGCTGTAATGGTTTTTACACCTGACCGGCAGGAATATATTCAGCATCAAATTGCTGAAGCACGGCAGCAAAAAAAATGTACATTTAAGGAAATCGCAGCAGATAAGCTGGCATACGAACTAATTAATAATCATTATAAAATAAATTTAATTGATGTAAGAAATCCGGCTTCCTTTAAGAAGTTTCATATACCATTGGCGATTAATATTCCTTTGGACCAAATGATGAACCGGGAATGGAAGGCCTATTTTGTTCAGAAACATAAGATCAATGTTTTTTATGCGGACCAGGATACTACTGCTAAGAAAGCCTGTCTTTTAGCCCGTTTTATAGGGAAGTCTGAAAATTATGTTCTAAGAGAATCCACTGCTCAATTCAGAGATTTGGTTTTTAATATTGAGCCACCAGCAACTGCTGCTTCAAAAAAGGAATTTAATACGTATAAATTCCGGAGTCAGGCTGCCATGGATTTGCTCAATATGGAAAATGCTTTAAAGAAATTTTCGCAGCCGGTAAAGAAAAAAGTTCGAGAAATTGTTGGTGGTTGTAGTTAAACCAAATAAAAAATATTCATTGTCAATCCTAACAGCCCACGACTTGCGTCGTGGGCTACGTAATAAATATATGCTATGCGATAACCATTTCAATGGTTTATTAATAACCATCGAAACCGGCAAGAGATTCAGCCAAGTTATGCCGCTTCTTCACCATCCTCCTGTTTGACCCAGAAAGCGCTGTGGGTTTCCGGCATGATCACATCCGCCAGCGTTTTGGCAATATCACCAATATAAGAATTAATCCGTTTCAGAGTATCCATTAATTTTACATGGACCTGGTGGGTCGAGACCGATTCGACCTGTTCGGTACCTACTCGCTGGAGGTGTTCCTGTAGCAATTTATACTGGAGATCAAGGTATTTACCGCGTTTCTTAATGATTTTCTCGACATCCTTTAATTTGAAACGGTCGAAAAAGGATTCCAGGCGGTAGATCTGTTTCATCACTTTTTTATGATAGGAAACCAGTTCTTTCCGGCCTTCGGCAGAGAAATCGGTGTTGGCTGCCAGTTTCAGGTTGATCATCGGCATCAGGCTGCGGTTGACCACGTCGCCGATACTTTCCATGTCATTCACAACTGACAACAAACCATAGACTTCCTTGGTCTGCTCATCGTCCAGGTGCTGGCGACTGATCGCTAACAGGTACTTTGAGACCTGTTCATCCAGGTAGTCGATCTTGTCCTCCCGCATCTGGATACCTTCGATCACGTTCAACTGGGGATGGCTCACATCCTCGCCGACCTTCGGTTCAATAAAGGGCTGGATAATCGCGGATACCATTCGGTCCAGCAGGCGCAGGATGCTGGCAATCTCAGCAATCGCCAGGTCGATGGCCATCGCCGGAGTCGAGATCAGCCGCTCATCGAGGTACAGAGTGGTGGGCTGGAGACCCCTATCCGTGATTTTCTCTGGCATGAGGCGGATGATCAATTTGGCAAATAGTCCTACGAGTGGCAGAAAGATTACCGCTGCTGCCACGTTGAAGATGGTGTGGGCGTTGGCGATCTGCCGTGGAACGACGGTTCCCAGGTCAGCTCCGGCCGCCCCACCCGGCGATATGGAGCGGACGAAATCCGCGAAGGGTCCAACGAAGGGTAGAAATATTAGAACACCGGCCAGGTTGAAAAGCACATGAGCCAGTGCCACCCGCCGGGCTTCTTGGGAAGCGGTGATACTGGCCAGGCCGGCAGTGATACAGGTGCCTACATTGGCACCCAGGATCAGAGGGATACCCGCTTCCAGGGTCAGGACTCCTTCAATCGCCAGGACGATCACAATCCCGGTGAAGGCGCTACTACTCTGGACCAGAGCGGTGAAGATCGCTCCCGCCAGGATACCGAGGAGGGGATTTTCCAGACTTTTCAGGACATCAATGAAAGGCTGGTAATCCCGCAAGGGGTACATTGCCTTGGACATCAGGGACATCCCGAGGAAAAGCAGGCCGAAGCCGAGGATCACTTCGCCGTAATATTTATGGCTGTCCCGGCGGCCGAATAAGTACAGAGCGATACCAATCGCAATCATTAACAAAGCATAATCGGTAATTTTAAAGGCAATGATCTGAGCAGTAACAGTCGTACCGATATTTGAACCCAGAATCACACCCAGGGCCTGAACGAAACTCATTAGACCCGCGTGGACAAAACTCACCAGCATGACCGTCGTGGCACTGCTGCTCTGGATTGTCATCGTAACCAGGGCGCCCACCAGCATGGCGATAAAACGATTGGTGGTCAGTCTCTCGAGGATCGTGCGCATCTTGTTACCAGCCGATTTTTTCATACCGTCGGACATCATATTCATCCCGAAGAGAAACAGACCCAGTCCTCCTACCAGACCCATCACCAGGAAGAAGACCCAGGAAGGCTTCCGGGCGTGAACTGTGAAAAAGACCTGGTTTTTATCAACCTGATCAGTGGCCAGCCGGGCGGCGATCAGATATTCACCCGGTTTGGATCCCAGTCTGACCGTACTTTGTGCAAAACCTTCTTTGTCGGTCAGGACCGGTGTCGGTTCCACACTTGCACCTTTGGCCTTTTTAGGCGTTGCTATCAGCGTAAAATGCACCGGATAACCGGCCACAGGTTCTGAGCCGGATAGTACACGGACAACGACCGGATCGCTCAGTGCGCTGCCGGTCAGGTTATATTGGTTGTCACCGGACCGCCGTTGATCAGTGGCGACGGCCTTGCGGATTGTGACTAACTGGTTCGTAGCGGCGGGCTGCGCCAGCAGTTGATTGGATACGAAAAACCCCAGAATCAGGATCAAGTTGATAAAATTTTGCATTGATTTCATATAATTATTATCCTAGTAATGCCTGGAATATAAATCCAAAGCGAATATAGGCAGTAAGATCTAAAGATATCACGGACGGTGTGTCAAACATCCCTGCTTGACGATTTGGAGCAGTGTTACTCCCCGACAACCTGGAAGGTTGTTGTACTTCATCTGGTTACATCGCTCTGCGATGTAACTAATTATTTTTCGCGATAGGTGACAATGATGAGCAATGTTCTGAGGAATAATAGCCCACGGTTTTAACCGTAGGGCTCCATCCATTCCGGTGGAAATTTCAATCCAGCTCTCCAGATCAACTCAATCGTTGTGCAGGCGCGCCGGGCACTGCTGGTGAAGACCTGATCGAACTGAACCGAGCGCTCTTTCAGGACCCGGCCCATCACCGGCACGCTAACCAGCCTCTGTTTTTCAGGAAACGGTCATGAATTTTATCAGGGAAGGTCTTCCAGTCGCCAATGACTACTATACATTGAGAATTTTACCGGGCTGGTGTAAATTGGTATATAAGAATTGAGATAACTTAATTAAACCACGTCATTGAGTCGTTTTTTAAATATCTCATGAGCTTGTTCACACCTTGTATTAAATGGAGAACATCATGAGTATGTCCCACCAGTCTAGAGTGACTAGTATTATAGTATCGTTAATCCTATTTCAGCCTCTTATGAGTCAGAACACAGGTGGCGATCTGCTAAATGAAGTTCCCCTATCCCCCATTCCAAAAGAAATGACTTTTGAAGAATATCAGGATATGAACCGCCGGTTAACGGTAGGTCTGGTGCTGGCCGCCATACCTGTCCCTGGTATGATCCATTTCTATGCCGGTGAGAAAAAAACCGGTATGAAGATCCTTGGTGTGGCGACACTTGGATTAAGCAGTATACTTTTGGGTGTCTTCGGTCTGGAAGAAGGGGATTTCCCGGATTCTGACTATGAGCTGATGATTCTCAATCCCGGTGACAAGGACCGGGAGCGGCAGTATGAAAAAGTACCTGTTTTTCTATCAAATACTGACACCACTTTTAAATTACATGAAATTTTTCGGGAGCAAAAAGGAGGGAGCGGAGCGCTAATATTACTGGGTGCTGCTTTACTAATTGGTGATATTGCCTATGATTTTATCCATGGCGTTCGTGTGATCGAGCGAAAACGCGATCGAGTACGCTATAAATACGGTCAAACATTAAGCCTGGAGCTGGAACCCACATTCAATTTGAATAATCGATCCGTGGGATTGAAACTTTCTTACAACTTCTAACTTGCCTCAGATTTGATAGTTGCCCGGTTTCGATTCCCAGGAACACTCACCAAAGACGCGACTCGTTATGCACGGATGGACCTGTCCACCGAAGCTTTCGCGCAGGTGAGGCAAGCAGTGGGTAAGGAATATTTTATTAAATCGGTTTTATTTCGGTGTAGTTGATTATGATAGGGATAATACTCACATTAATTTCTTGTTTACTGAATATCCGGGTTTAGTGATAAGTTAAGTACGATCCTGTGTCAATTTCGGGTCTACGATTCTAATTAGTCCGCTTTCGCTCAATTAAAAGCTAACTTTTTTTTGGTAAAATTATAACCGGTAACAATGGAAGGTAAAAAATTGAACTGGCAAAAATTATTTAACACCACCAGACTCGGAAAAGCAGCGAATCAAAGTGTGGCGAGCGAGTTTTCCCGCAATCATTTCGCCCGTGATTTTGACCGGATCATATTTTCGACTCCTTTCCGGCGCTTGCAGGCTAAGACCCAGGTTGTCCCGCTGCCGGACATGGATTTCATCCACACTCGCCTGACCTACAGCTTAGAAACATCCAGTATCGGGAGGTCAGTCGGTAGATTGGTTGGCATGGCATTAATTGAGCGGGATTCGGAGTATTTCCGGTCAATCGGCATCCGGCCGTCGGACTTCGAATCGGTAATTGCCGCTGCTTGCATTGCCCACGATATTGGCAATCCACCTTTTGGTCATTCCGGTGAGAATGCCATCTCCGAATATTTTAAAACCGGTAAAGGCGCGCAGTATCTGTCCGATTTATCGGATCAGCAACAGGCCGATCTGATTAATTTTGAAGGCAACGCCCTGGGATTCAGGATATTGAGTCATTCCCTGCCAGCCCAGACCAGCGCCCCCGGCGGATTGGGTCTGACCTATGCCAGTTTAACGGTATTTATGAAATATCCGAAGGCTTCCCGGCCGGTAATAGCCGGTGGCCAGGCCAGCGAAAAGAAATATGGCTTTTTCCAGGCGGAACAGAAAATTGTGCAGACAATTGCCAGTGCCGTGGGACTGATACCCAAGAATTACGGAACCGAAGGCAAAGGGTGGTACCGTCATCCCCTGGCCTTTCTGGTGGAAGCGGCCGACGATATCGGTTATTTGATCATCGATCTGGAAGATGGCTATAAACGGGGATCGATTACCCGTGATGAGGTGCTGGAATATTATTTTGCCCTGTTCGGAGCAAACCGACCGCCGGATATTGGTAGAAAACTGAAACAGATCCATGATCCCAAAGAACAGGTGGGATATCTACGGGCGCGGGTGATCAATCATTTGATAAATCGCATTTCGGACAAATTCCTAATTGAGGCTGACGATATTCTGGCTGGCCGGTTTGACGAGGAGCTTATTTTTTCAATCTCGGAAGGTACGGTCTTGAAAGAAATAAAATCAGTTTCCATCGAAAAGATTTACAATGCCTTGGATATTGTGTAAGTGGAAGTGGCCGGTTACGAGGTAATC
>JABMQW010000164.1 GCA_013203115.1 Fidelibacterota bacterium | reverse complement strand
TACCCCATCCGCTTGCGGTGGGGAGCTTCATTTTGCCCAATTTTTGATTTTGATAAATCCAGTTTTTATATAATTTGGGAAACAACATTTCAATGTAACAAATTATAGAAAGAATACACTACCGAAACTGGTAGTATTTCATTGATATTTCAGTTTATGTTAAAGAAGGGATGATTTCTCAGCCCCTTTCGTTATCTGTTTGTACCACCTTTTTCATCCATTTTTTGCTGAAAATTCCGTAGTATTTCCGTATCAGGAATTTCATGATCTTCTAAAACACTGTTATTATTAGCGGATAGGGTAGAGTTCCCAAGGGACTTAAAATCCGTTGGGATAATTTGCATTCTATTAATCAATAATTTCCCTAAAGTTTGTGTGAGTGGCATATACACTAATACAAGGGGGGGTACTCCCAAAGTAAGGCTGGGTAGGGGTGTGTCCCGAAATTTGTGTCCCGAAAATGACATTACCAGACATATTCAGACACACTATGAAACTATACTGATTAAGTATTGAATCCAATAATACCGTCGAGAAAAATGGTTTGTCGATGAGTACCCCGGAGGCGACTCGAACGCCTGACCTACGGATTAGAAGTCCGTTGCTCTATCCAGCTGAGCTACCGGGGCATATTCAATTAACAATGAAGAATTATCCACCTGCGTCAACTGAAGTTGAACTTCGGTGGACACGTTAATTATCAATTAGCGGTTTTAAGCTGTTTGCGAAGCTAAATTTAGGCATGACAATGCTTCATACGGAACTTGTTAACAATGTTAAAATCATCCGCATTGATTATGGCCGGGCGAATGCGATTGATCGGGAATTATTGGATGGTTTGATCGATGAAACCAATAAATTGTCGATTGCTGGTCTGATTATTACTGGTACTGACAGGTTTTTTTCTGCCGGGTTAAATCTGCAGCGTGTTAAGAATTATGACCGCCCGCAAATGCGTGATCTAATGTACAAATTCCATGTTTTTCAGATTGGTTTATTAAAAGCTCCATTCCCGGTGGTGGCAGCCATCAATGGACACTGCATTGGCGGCGGTTTTATAATTGCCCTAAATTGTGACTATCGGGTCGCTCTAAATCGTGATTACAAAGTCGGGTTGAATGAAATGGTGCATGGTATCAGACTGCCTCCCATTGCAACGGAACGCATTATTCAGCTTGGAAAACAGAATTTGATAAAATCTATTCCCGATGGTCAAATTATGCCACCAGAGCTTGCGCATGATTTGGGTTTGGTTGATCAATTGTCAAGTATGGAGGAGTTGATCGGAAGTTCTTTCGATTTAATCAATGATTTTAATATAGTTCGAAAGCGGAGCAATAATTCAGCTTTAATAGATATATTGTCAAAAGACTTCGATCAGCAATATCAATCGTTTCTAAATATCTGGTTTTCCCCGGCGGCGCAAAAGCATATTTCCGTACTTGTAAAACAGTTGAATCATCCATTGTAAACTCATATTTCCCATTTTATACCATAATTATTGAATTTTGTCGACGAAAAACGCTTGACAAATACGGGTTGCGTATGCTACACTTGTCGTCGAAGAATCTGTTTTTCTGTAAAGAACCAACAAAGGAGATATTTATGGCTGAAGTCGTGAAACAAACGGGCATAAGCAAAGAGAAAGGCTATTTATACTATTTGGGGAAAGATGGAAACGTTTGGCGTTCCAAAATGGCACGTGCTGGTAAAGGCGGCGGCGAAGCTGCAAAAGTAGCTGATGCTGGTGTCACTCGTGAATCCGGCTATCTGTATTTTATCGATAAAGATGGTAACGTAGCCCGGGCGAAAATGGCCCGCGGACGCTAATTTCCGAGTTAAATAAGCACTTGAGAATATGGCCTTCATCCGAAGGCCATTTTTTTAAGCGGGGAAGCGGTATGGTTTAGTCGATTCGTAGCGGATAAGTTATATTTAGCCCTTCAAAATTGTTAACATGCTTAGAAAATATCCCATATTTTACTTCCTGCTCAGTTTTCTATTGATCAAAGGATTACCGGCCCAGCTACAATCGGTATCAAAAATCTCTTTTGTAGGCAACGAACATACCAAGGAGCACATCATCAGTCGGGAAATTCAACACCTGATTGATGCACCGCTGGATAGTACCTTATTAAATGCTGATCGTGAACGCCTGGAAAATCTGCAAATATTCAGTATGGTGCATTGGCAAGCCTATTCACTAACAGATGGTACAATTGAAGTACGCTTTTTTGTGGTGGAAACCTGGCGTTATCTGCCGGGACTTTCACCAGTTTATGATGAGAAGACTGGTTGGTCGCTGTCGGGCTTATTGATTGTGAACAATTTCCGTGGGTACAATCAGACTTTGCAATTATCAGGAATCGTCGGTGGTATTTCCAGCTACAGTTTATCATTTTTTGATCCCTGGATCATGGGAAATCACATATCTCTGCGTACGGAGTATCGCAACGAGCGATTTCGGCATTACTATCTACCCTATGATCAACGGTTGCTGGCAGCGGAGATGCAAATTGGCAAGGATTATTTCTATCGGCATAAGCTACGTGGTAAAATTAGATTTGAACAGAAAAGCTTCCACCAAGCGGATTCAGTTAGCGCTGATTTCGATTATATTCAGCCGGCCTTAACCTACAGTTACGATACTCGCAATCTGTATGCCGATCCCTATGCCGGTGGTGTTTTGAGTTCCATTATTACAGTTGGTTTTCCATATGCTGGTTCCTGCCGGCAGTACTGGACTTTATTTGGGACTGCCAGTCAATTCAGGAAAATTACCGGGGGAAAACATAAATTGGTTATCGGCGCTAATCTGCGGGGAAATTTCCGTTTTGGATACCAACATGCATTATTAACCGGATATTTGGGGGGCGCTTATACTGTCAGAGGTTGGACACCACCGGATCGTGAAATTTATGCCGATGGGGAAAATACGTTCCGGTTCGGATTCCAATCGGTTGTGGCATCCCTGGAATTACGGCAGACCCTGATACCTAAATTTGTCACGGCACTGCGTAATGAATCCGGATTAATTCTCGTGACCTTTTTAGATGC
>JABMQW010000019.1 GCA_013203115.1 Fidelibacterota bacterium | reverse complement strand
TCGCTGGACATTAGAGATAGCAATTGGATGTTCTTATATTGTATGTACGTAGGGTTGATTGTATATTACCTTAAAGTCACTAAGCATCGAGTTGAGAACCTATAGAATGTAACTTTTTTTTGGAAATTCCACTGTAAATTGATTATACTATTAGAAACGTTCTACTAACCATTATCACAAAACGATTGTTATCAATGAAGCACAATCTTTAAGATAGTTAACAATAATTTGCACGTCCCCAAAGGTCTTAGATGAAACTACAGTACAAAGCCTCAATCAATATGTTTTTATTTGGGATTATTATTATACTAATTACTTTAGTTTTTTATGGTCAGTTATTACAAACATCAACAACTCGGGACACCTTGAGGAGCAATGAAAAGCTTGCTAAGGAAGTTGCTCACCACATAACCACTATCCTTGAAAACAAGGCTTCAATTGCAGCCACACTATCGAGTGCCCCCCTTATTGAGGATGCTTTAGAGCAGAGCAATTCATATTTTACGCGGCTTTCTAGTGATGACAGGGAGCAAGAAATAAAAAGATTAAATAATCTGTGGATGGCGGAGGAGAGTATTGATGCCCCTTTTATCAAGCCTTATATGACCAACCCTGTGGCTGTTTATCTTAAAAAACAGCAAGCGCTCTTTCCTGGGGTTTACGGTGAGATATTTCTTACCAATAGATATGGTGCAATGATTGCCACCACTAATCAATTAACCACCCTAGCTCATGCTCGCAAATACTGGTGGCAGGCGAGCTATCATCAAGGAAAAGGAAGAATATTTTTTGATGATCGCGGGTTTGATACTAGTGTCGAGGGATATGTCATTGGTGTTGTAATACCGATAAAAAAGGATGGGCAGATTATTGGCTTACTGAAATGCAATTTCAATATCATTGCTCCATTAAACAATGTTGTTGGAGACTTTAATCTGCGCGAACCCGGGCTCTTGTTAAAAATTGGTCGTACGGGTGGATTGGTTGTTTTTGAACAAAATAGGCAACCTTTATCAACAATGCTACCAGAATCAATTATTCAAGACCTAGGGGATAATAATACTTCTTCGTTAATTATTCATGATCAGGACACCAAATACATTACTGCATTTTCTCATGTATCTATAACCGAGGGAACGGATGAATACGGGTTTGGTGGAAAATATGAGTCTATTGATCATATAAAAGGAAATGTTGGAGAAAAATGGCATACAATTATTTTTCAAAAGGCAGAATTCATCAACCAGCTCGTGATGAGAAGGATTCTCGACCTTAGTATATATGGTATATTTTTTAGCATTCTTATGGCGCTAATTGTCCTAGTGATTGGTTATAGGGTTTCTGCGCCCATTATGAAACTTGCGAATGGTGCAAAGCAACTTGGTAAAGGGATCCTTGACACCAGGATTAGCATTAATTCTCGCGACGAGATAGGTGATTTAGCAAAATCTTTTAACATAATGGCTAAAAACCTAAAGCACACGATGGCTTCCCGAGATGACTTAGCTCATGAGGTTAAACTGCGCAGACAGACTGAGATAGAACTTAAAGGGTCTGAATTGAAATACAAGACGTTGTCACAGAAACTAAATGAATCTAATAATATGAAGGAACTCCTGTTGGATATCATTACCCATGATCTTAAGAATCCAGCTGGTGTAATTAGTAATATAGGAGAAATGCTGCTTGAAGGGCATTCTGATTATGAAATGTTGGAGCTAATTAAGGAAAGCAGTGACAATTTATTACAGGTTATTGACAATGTAACAACGCTCGCTCAAGTAACCCTTGGTGATAAGATTAAATTAGAAGAAATAGATATACCAGAAGTACTTCATTCGGCAGGTAAAGAATTTTCTTCTCAGTTAAAACAATTGGATATGTCTATAGTAATCGACATACCAGATAAACTTCTAATAAAAGCGAATCCAATCATTTCTGAAGTTTTCAGGAATTATATCAGCAATGCCATTAAATATGCATCTGAGGGTAAAAAGATTCTTATCGATAGTGATAAAAGAAAAGGTTTTCTGACAATCAATGTGAAAGATTTTGGATCAACAATTCCCGAAAACAAACGCCAGGATGTATTTTACCGTAGTGTTCAACTTGAAAATGGTAAAAAGCGCGGCCGAGGTTTGGGTTTAGCAATTGTTAAACGAATTGCTGAAGCGCACAATGCTGAAGTTGGTGTAAAGCCAAATGAGCCTGCTGGTAATATTTTCTATATTAAAATCCCAATATAAAATCTTGTGAAGAATTCTTTTCTAACTGTCAGAACCCCTATTCTTGTCGTGGACGATGACATCTGGATGATAAAGTTAATTCTGCAACGTTTGTCCGGTGAAGATTATAATATTGAATCTGTTACTAGTGGACACGAAGCCATTGCCTGGATCGAAAACCATCCCGAATCGATCATCCTGATTGATTACGAGCTGACAGATATGACCGCCTACGAGGTTCTTACCAGAATCAACATTCAGGACCGCTATCTAGAATTTATCGTGATGACCAGTATTGAGGATATTAAAATCGCTGTGATGATGACGGAACTAGGAGTCTTCGACTTTATAATTAAAAGCTCTGAATTCCTGGCCGATCTACCCATGGTATTGAAAAAAGTTGACCAGTATTTAGCGGTCCGCAAACAATTGAAAATTTCTAAGGTCAAACTGAATGCAATAACTTCCTAATTACAAGTCTCCTTACCCTGCCCCAAAAAATCGCCCCAAAATATAAGTCCGAGCCTATTAATTTGACCCACCACTGATTAATTTCACAAACCACCGTTTTTGACACACCATTCCCATAATCAAAATGGACTAGAAGTATTACGACCTTCAGAAATCCGTACATAATATATACGTATTCTCCATACTACTCAGTACCACTCTATACCACTCGAACCCTTAAATAAAAAACCCAATTTCTTCTTTACGAAACCGGGTTTGTCGTCGAGCTTGTCATGGCGTAGCCCATAGGGCGTAGACTGGTGGGCCCACAGGGATTTGAACCCCGAACCTGCGGATTATGAGTACTCCGCTGTCTCGTCGACAAATGAAAAACGTTGGCGT
>JABMQW010000163.1 GCA_013203115.1 Fidelibacterota bacterium | reverse complement strand
TTTCCAAGGCATCGATGTTAAAATCACGGTTGTCCAGATTGACTGGAGCATACATTAAAAACGGTTCCCGGGTTGAAAGATGGGCAATTTCCTCATCGAGACCCAGGGCCGGTGACTGGATATAGATCGAGAAGTCTATCGCTAATTTATATATTTCCAGGAGTCTCGAGCAGCATCGGTCGCTGCGGCAGTTTTTAAAAAGCAAGCCGAATCTCGCGCAGGCGAAAACGGTAATAGCCGATCTTGCTAAAAATCTGTCTAATATGCATGAGTGTAGTATTGTACACCGTGACTTAACTCCGGGTAATGTATTGATCGACAATCAGCAGAAGACCTACCTGGTTGATCTGAATCGAACCGTAGTCCGTTCGAAATTAACTATTTCACAGCGTCTGCACGATTTAGCCAAATTGAATTTCAAATATCGACAGCCACATCTGGAACAACCGCTGGTGGAAGCTTTTTTTCAGGTGTACGGTCGCGAGACAAACCAGGCCGTCGATTGGGTAAGGGGTTACCGGGAAAAACGCCAGCAACTGCTGAACTACCGTCGCCGGAAAACAGCACTGAAACGCTTAAGATTTAATAAATAAACCGATCCGGTGGGCATGAAGGCCGGGTAAAACGGAGTGCAGTACTTTAAGCCGTAGACCAGCGTCCCGGGCCTCTTCAATCAGATCATTTTTGGAAATCATGGTAATTCTGGAAGGCTTTTTTACAATCTTTCGGTGAGCCCTGTGCAGCCAGCTTGATAGATAAAACGAAGCAACTATCCACTGCCTGCTTATTCGGTTGAATTCCCGCAGAATAGCAATACGTTCGTTTTTTTTGTGCATGTGCTGTAACAGCCGGAAACAGAAAACACCATCGAAGCTGGCGTCAGTGAAAGGTAAATCATCGGCTGGGGCCTTAACGGCTTCCGGATCCGAGCAGATGTTTTTATTATAATACACTACCGCGTAATGATTCAAATCGGCGGCAGATATACTACCGTAATTGCTCAATAGTTGGTAAAACCGCCCGTAGCCGCAGGGCACATCCAGAATTTCACCACCCAGGTTGTTTTCCGAAAAAACTCGCTTGACTATTGCCTGTTCTCGGTTGCTGATCCAGCGTTGGTCCCAAGTCCGGTAGCGCCGGTTTGCGTACCGCTCGACCTCCGCCAGTTCCTTATAGATTTTATAGGCCATTATTGTAATCCATGCTGTCTATTGTTTTCGATTACCGGTACAGGTCAAAAACCCACCGGGCGTCTTCTTTGCTCAATGATGTGCCTAAAGCGGCGACCGCCGCCACCTGATCAGGATTACGCTGGCCCAGCAGAACACAACCGGTGGGAGCATCACTCAAAAGCGCCCCGGTGAGTCCGTACAGCACCGGCTGGGTGTGATCAGCGAACTTTTCTTCTAACAAGCGCTTGTTTTCCTGCATACGTCTGATGAAATTGGCATCTCCGAACTCAACGACATTGGAGCGAAAATCACCGGCGGGAAATTCAGTTGGCGTGGTATATTTACCGGTCAACAAGCCGTGGCGCAGAGGTGAAAAGAAAGCCGCTCCCGCATTATTGGCATCGACCCAGTCCTTTAATCCGCTGGATTGATAAGCATCATCGTGTACATTCCGGTATGGTTGAATCACATCGGGATTGATTTTATCTACCACCTGCATTATTTTTTTTAAATCCCAGTCCGAAAGACCGACATAGCGAATTTTACCTTCATCGCGAAACCTTAACATGGTTTCCATTGCTCCATCCAGCAGCTCTCCCAGTTTACCGAACAGACAATGGTGAAAATAATACAGATCGATCTGTTCGGTACAGAGGTTTTTAAGCGATTGCTCCAACTGCTGCCGCATGAGGTCTGGGTGGTAGTAATGTGGATAATCACCCTGGAACCAACCCACTTTAGAGGCCAGGAAAATATCTTCGCGCCGTACCGTTTTCCACGACCGGCCGATCAATTGTTCCGACCGACCGTTCCCGTAAACATCAGCGGTGTCCCAGTGGTTAATACCAATCTCCCAGGCCTTCAGCAGGGCTTGGTAGGCCAAGTCTTCATCGTATCCGGTCCAGCCAACCGGTGTATTCCCGGATGTATTAGGGCCACCGTGGGACCAGGTTCCCAGACTGATTGCCGAAACAAGCTGATTTGTTCGCCCAAATAGAATTTTTTTCATGCAAGGTCCTTCAAAATCGAGTATAGTTGCTAATATTATTGTGCTAAGTTAAGCGAACATAAATAAACGAAAAACAATCGGAAAAAAAATGTACCATTCACAAACAGGCTGTTTTAATCTGATAATGCCATTCGTAAATTGAAATATGAAAATATCAGCGTCCATTTTTACCATTATATTTTTCGCAGTAGCGTTTGTTATAGTATTAAGCAGTTGTAGTGCTTCAATTCCCGATTTTAAAATATTGACCACAACTAATCCGGAATGGTTGATTGCCAAAGAGGATTCCCTTTTACAGGCTTTTCCGAATAACGAAGATTTAACTCAAGCCTTGGTAGCCGCTCACTTAGCGCAAGGGGAAACAGCCTTTCGGGCAGGTGATTGGGACCGGGCGCTAGTACAATTTCAGCGCGTTACTACCTTAGCCCCCCATAATAAAGAAGGCCGTTATGGCCAAGCCCTGTCCAACGGAAGAAAATTCTTTAAAAAGGGCGGGTCAGGCGATCTCTGGGAAGCGATAATAAAATTTGGTGAAGCAGCGGTCATTGATACCGCCCAAGGAGAGCCCAATTACTGGCTGGCGCGAAGTTATGAGAAAAAAGATGAAAACGATTTTGAACTAATAGTTGAAGCTTATGATAAAGCTTTAAGCAAGCACCTGACCCCCGATCTAAAAAAGGAAGCTGAGGAAGCGCGCGCGGTAGTCGTGCACCGAAGAGAAATTTACGAAGCCTTTTGGAAATAAAATTTTTTAAGGAGCTGTTATGAAACCAATCGAAATTTTACGTAAAGAACTGAAAATAGTCACCGACTTACGAGGTGCATCGTCTTTGCTACAATGGGACCAAGAAACCTATATGCCTGCTGGTGCCGGCGCAATTCGTGCTGAGCAGATCGCCTTGCTCGACACCCTGAGCCACGAACACTTAGTGGGAGATTTAGTCAGCGGTCCTCTGGGAGAATTAGTTGACTTAGACACCGGAGAACCAAAATGGGGCTTGTCAGATGAAGAAAGCCGCCTGGTACGGGAAATCTGGAAAGATTATCATCGAGCTATTGCTTTACCCAAGGAATTTGTGGAAGAATATTCTCAGACAACTTCCATGGCTCAGCAGATTTGGGCTCAAGCCCGCAAGGAGAACAACTTTACCAAATTTGCTCCAATTCTGGAAAAGGTCATTAAATTAAAATTCCGTGAAATTGATTATCTCGGTGTTAAAACAACGCCCTATGACATCCTGCTGGATTATTTTGAACCGGGAATGACCTCCGCCTATGTAACCGTACTCTTTGATGCCGTTAAGGAACGTCTGATTCCACTGGTGCAGAAAATTGCCGCTTCGGGTGTAGATACCGGCGTGGAACTGCTCCGCAGGGATTATGATGTGGATAAACAATGGGATTTTGGTGTTAAAATACTGGAAGATATGGGATATGATTTAAATATCGGCCGGCAGGATAAATCAGCCCATCCATTTACTACCAGTTTTCACCCCACAGACGTGCGGATAACGACCCGGTTCAATAAAAACAACCTGCTCTCGGCCCTCTCGAGTACGATTCACGAAGGAGGACATGCCCTGTATGAGCAGGGTATGGACCCGGAATGGTATGGTACTCCATTTTGTGATGCCGTATCGTATGGAATCCACGAGAGTCAATCACGATTGTGGGAAAACCTGGTGGGGCTGAGTAAACCGTTTTGGTCGTATTACTTTCCACGTCTACAGAAAGTATTTCCGGAGAACCTGAGTAATATATCTTTAGATGATTTTTACCGGGCTGTCAATACTATCGAACCGTCCCTGATTCGTGTCGAGGCTGATGAAGCCACTTACAATCTCCACATTATGCTTCGTTTTGAAGTTGAAAAACTGATTATCAATGATCGAATACCAGTTGCTGAACTGCCAGAATTGTGGAATGACAAAATGGAAGAGTATCTGGGCGTACGCCCGGGTACTGATGCCGAGGGTGTATTACAGGATGTGCACTGGTCTTTCGGCGGATTTGGTTATTTTCCCACTTATGCGCTGGGAAACCTGTATAATGTTCCCATATTTAATCAGGCTCAGAACGAAATCGAAGATCTTGATATTAAGATTGCTTCGGGTAACTTAATTGAGTTACGTAACTGGTTGGGAGAAAAGGTACACCGGGTGGGTCGACGGCGCACAGCAGCCGAATTAATCGTTGATATTACCGGTAAAAAACTATCCGCCAATCCATTCATGGATTACCTGGAAGACAAGTACAAAGAAGTTTATTTACTATAAGAAATAAACCTCATAAGGACACAGATCGCCAACCCTTGGTTGTAAAAAGACCGCGGATTAGTTCTTGACATATGTTTTTACATGCAGTTATATTAGTTCGTCGGTGTAAGTAAACATCGGCGACTTGCGAATCCGAGGTAAATATGCATGTTTCAGGGGAAACTATGAAGAAAATCCTGTTAGTTATAGCAATGTGCACCATTTTAAGCACCTTGTTATTGGCTAAGGGCGCGACTGTTTCTGGAATTGTCACCGATCAAGATGGTGAAAAGGTTTTAGAGGCACCGGTTTTACTTTTAAAGGAAGATGGTTCGGCCATAGGCCGTGAAGAAACAGGGACGGGGTTCCGTAAAAAAGGCAAATTCAAATTTGAAGATATATTGCCAGGTACCTATATCATTAAGGTTGAGGGCGGAGAAGCAGGCACTGCCAACCAGCGCATCACTGTAGGTGCTGATAATATCAAAGACCTGGAACTCATCCTGGCCGTGGTTGAAGAAGTCGCCCCAGTCTCAACCACTCCGGTCAAAGGGACCGGATCCGAACCGGTGGCTGGAACCGAACAGGACTATATCCTTAATGAATTAAGCTTTGAATTAAAAAAGATGGCTGCGGAGATAAAGCATATGAATTCCGAGCTGGAAAATCTCAAAGCAATGAGTAAAATGTGGGTTAATCCCCTCGCCATCTATTCTAAGGAAATCATCCTTAAAAACGGCAGTACGGTCTTTGGTAAAATAGTTTATCAGGATGAAAAGACGCTAAAGGTAGAGACACTGGTTGGCTATTTGGTTCTTGATCGCAGTACGATTGTTAGAATCATCGATAATGTCGTTTCGGAAGAGTTGCAGGAGTATGTGCCTGAACAAATCCGCGATTCATATTCACCACCGCCCATGCCAAAACTGGCTGAACCCAGATATACGGGCGCCGCTTCAACCGAGCGGGCAGCTGATAAAAGATATTCCGCCAACTGTGTCTTAGTCGGAAATATTAATGAATCTAAAGATAATCAGGGTAATGTTGTTTTTGCGGGAGAGATAAAAAATATTGGTGGCAGACGCGCAGATTTTGTAAAAGTAGATTTTGTATTCCGTAAGAACTGGAGTGGCGAAACCAAAACATTGACCACATTTATCCGGGGAGCCTTTCACACTTTTGATTCTGGAATAACAACCGACGCGACCCTCCTGCCGGGGGCCGTTGGCAACTTTGAGCTCTACGTACCACATTCTTTTGGTTCTTTTATTGGTTATTCCTATGTGATCGATTGGGAGGAATACGAATAATGCCTTTGACACCACCGGTGGTTAATAATAAACTGCTGGCTGGAATTATATTTTTTATCTGTGGCCTTTCTCCGGTCTGGAGCCAGAGTGATTCCCAGACTGCCATGTCAGATATTTTCTTTCTTGATCTGGGGATAGTAATCGAGCCGGTTACCGGCCGGGAAAAATACTCTCGCTTGATTGAGTCTCCGTCAGAAGAGGTAAAATTCAGGATCAATAAAATAAAAAGTGGTGCGGTTTATATGGCCACATCCAAAGAAATGATGGGGACGCTGGACCGGATTAATTTGCGCATTGCATCTTTAGAACAATCTTTTCATGCCCAAATGGAACGCCTGCAGCGGGAAAATAAGGAATTACGTGGCATTCTGGAGGAGATGAAAAATACGCCACCGATCATGCTGTCTAAACCTTATCAAAGCCAATTATCGACAGCAGAGATACCGGAATCCCCAGTTACCGCAATCAAGGAAGAAATTGGGGAGAGCTTAACCATTGTTATCCCCTTAACAGTGCGCGATTCTCAGCCGGTAGTATCCAAACCGAAATTTGATCAAGCCGAATATATGTCGGGCGTTTTTGCCTATCAACGTGAGGATTTCGTCGCAGCACTTCAGCATTTCAATCGATTGAAAACAGACAACGTAAGTCCGCGTACTCGTGCCAATATATTATATTGGACTGCGGACGCCCACCAGCATCTGGCTGAATACGATGAGGCAATGCAATTATTGGATCAGATCCTGGTTATGGGTAAAACTGATCGCCGCGATGATGCCCTGGTGCAAAAAGGGTTGCTTTACCGTAAACTGGGGCAAGAAGACCTGGCTTTGCTGGCGTTCGAAAAGCTGGTCTCAGACTATCCCTCCAGTGAATATGTTAAACTGGCCCGCATGGAACTTAAAAAAGCGGAAATGATACCATGAGAAAGGCTCTATGCATAATAATTTTTCTTAGTATTATGAATGTTTTAATGGCCGGGATACGCGGTGCATATACCCGACCCGGCCCGATGATGAAAATACCTTTCAGTAGTGTAGTACGCTCGCCTAATCTGTTTACAGCTGGTTTTGGAACAGAAATCCACAATTTTTCCTATCTCAACATGACCAAAGGAGTATATTTTTATTCCGAGTTGGGAGATCGCTTTTTAGCCGGCTTCAGTTCAGTGCAGGGTGCCGACACAACGGCACTTGCCAACCTTGGGGATTTGCCGTTTACCGCCCCGGTGGAATTCGGCTTTCACATGCAGTATAAGATTTATTCATACCAGGATATTTCCATTACAACCGGCCTGCAGGATATAATTTTCCAGAATTCTGGTGATGGTTCCGGTTTACAGTTGGACCCGGAACAGCTTTCCTTTTTCGGTGTGATCAGCAGTGAGAAAAATCTCGGTTCCTATCGAATGAATACGTATATGGGTTTTGGCAGCGGTAGTTTGGCTACGATCGACACGGTTGCCACCGATACAGCCACCGGGACACGTACCGGCGTATTTGCCGGATTTATTTTAAATACCCCCTACATGGGTAAGTGGGGAGGCTTGGATCTTGTGGGTGAATTTGACGGAACAGGTATCAATGTGGGACTCCGCATCCCCCTTACCTCGGATTATCGCCTGAGCCTAGGGTTCACCCACATAGAAAAATTGCCCAACTGGGAATCTGCCTATTGGGCCGGACACCCCGGAGTTACCCTGGGGCTGGAAATGTCCGTACCGCGCGCCATAGGAAGGGCACCATCAAGAGTTTCTGAAACCGGTATCCCAGCAATGGTAGGCGATCAAATTATCTTACCGGGAACCGATCCTTACGAATCATTATCCGGCCAGATGGATTCCACGTTGGCGCTGGCCGATGTTGCTATACTTACATTGCGCGACTCAATGTCCTTGGTACAAAATGAAATGCGCAATTTGATGGTCCGCCTCTCCGCCATGGAACAGCGCGGATTGTATCTGCAAGATTCATTGCAGTCAATGAAGCTTTCCAGCAATGTAATCGAAAGGAATATGAATGAGGCCCTGCGACATTTATCGCGTTCCTTAAGATATTTTTATTCCGGTGATTATAGGGAAGCCTTACAGGAAGTTGAAGCAGCTTTGGAATTAAATCCGAACCTGGCGCTGGCCTATGCCCGCCGAGGTTCAATTTATTACAAGCTGGGAGATGTGCAGCGTGCCACCATCAACTGGAACCTGGCGCTACGAATGGACCCGGAATATGAAGACGTCCGTAATATATTGAAGGCATTGCACGAAAACAGATTAAAGTCCACCAGTATCATTGATAAATAGGATTTAGTATGGATATTGCAACAATAATTGGTATTATCATCGGTATGGGAGCCATTAGCGGCGGAATTTATGTGGCGGCCGTAAACGCCGGCGCCGGCGTTATGGGTTTTATTTCCGGGTCGAGTTTTTTAATCGTATTCGGTGGTATGGCCGCTTCCCTTTCAGTGGCTTTTCCAATGCCTGAGTTGGCTAAATTATTTACTGCTATTAGTGTTGTATTTCGGGGTGGCGCAATTAAACTGTCACCTTTCGTTGATGAGGCTGTTCGGGTCTCGGAGATTGGTCGGAAAGGAGCCCGAGAACTGGAAAGCGGCTTAGGGACGATTAAGAATCCCTTCTTTCGCGATGGCGCCCAAATGGTAGTAGACGGCTATTCCCTGGAGGAGATGACAGAAATTTTAGAAACTCGCA
The DNA here is from genome assembly GCA_013203115.1 of Fidelibacterota bacterium. Taxonomy (GTDB): domain Bacteria; phylum Fidelibacterota; class Marinisomatia; order Marinisomatales; family TCS56; genus JABMQW01. The sequence goes on along the minus strand of JABMQW010000163.1, from coordinate 10,939 downwards.
TAGAATATAGGGAGATTCGTGAAAAAAGTCAGGCCGATCTTTTAAAGACAATGGGGGTGATGGCCCCGGCCTGGGGAATGATCGGTACCCTAATTGGACTAGTTATTATGTTATCTGGTTTTGGTGGAGAAGAAGGTGGCGGGACAGAAGCCCTGGGGGTAGGCATGTCGGCCGCATTGATAACTACTTTTTATGGCGCTGTATTTGCTAATTTATTTTTCCTGCCGATGGCCGCTAAATTCCAGCAGCGGATCACGTACACAAGCTCTTTGCAGGCCATGTTGATTGAGGCAACTCGCCTGATCCATCAACGTAAACACCCGCTAATTGTGCGAGAAAAATTGAATTCGTTTATTCCGCCGAAAGAATGGAAACGCGATTAGAAAAGTAGTAATAATGGCTGCTACAAAAAGCGAAATAAAAAAATACAAAGCCAAGGGTGCTGCTGCAGTAGATGAAGGTCTGCCGGGTTGGTTCGCCACCTTTGCGGATATGATGACCCTGCTGTTGGCATTCTTTGTCTTGCTGGCGGCGATTTCTACTATCGATCCGGTCAAGCTACAAGAAATGGCTGATTCGATGGGAAAGAAAGTCGGCAAAAAGACTAAGAAGGGTAAAGCCATGAATCTGGCCGATGTTAAAGGGGCTGTCAATAAAATGATTAAGGAGAACAAGGACCTGCAAAAGGATGTTGAAATAAGCACCAGTCCTAAAGGTGTTACAATCGGTATTTCTTCCGATATCAGCTTCAAATCCGGATCTGCCGAATTAAAACCGGGGATTATCAGAGTCCTTAAAAAAATATTACCGACAATAAACGAGCCAAAAAATAAATTTCGAATTGCGATTGAGGGACATACTGACAGTGATCAGTTACCAGAAAAATTTCAAGAAAAATATCCCAGCAACTGGGAACTTTCGGCTGCCCGTGCCGCCGGGGTAGTGCGAGAATTAATTGATCTTGGGGTGGACCCGACGCGCCTGGAAGCCGTCGGGTTAGCCGAATTTTTACCCAGGGAACGTCCCACCGACCGGGTGTTGACCAGAGGTATGATCCCCCGCTATAACCGAGATGAGATTTCCAAGGCTAAAAACCGGCGCGTTGAAATAACATTCAAGGCGAAGTGACCGCAGGTAGGCATTTCACAAAAGGAGTTATTATGAATAAGCGGTTATCATTCAAACTAATCGTATTAACAACCGTTGCTCTGCTGTGTAAGCCGGCGCTCGCACAGGAAACCAGCTATTTAACCCAGAAGTTGATGCTTGAAAATGATATCCGGAGCAAGATTACGGAAGCACTGTCCAAAATTATTGATGAACAGAAATATGTCATAGATGTAAGTGTCGATCTGGAGTTATCCAGTGAATTGCAGGAACAGATTACGGTTGCACCCGCTACAGATGCCACGCGCACCGGAAGGTTGGACGATTTGACCGCAGTGGTAGAAGAGGCTGCCAGTCAATTAGAACGTGGTAGTCCTTATGATAATTATCTACCGATACCGGGTTTTGAATTTGAAATGAGTGGTCCTTCGCAAGAGGACGCTGTTCCGGTTGAAGCGGAAGGGGTTCCCACGGCTACTATGGAAAATGGCGATAAAATTTTATCACGGGTCGTGACCGATCGAAAACCATCGATTGCTCGCGTCCGCAAGATGGATATTAGCCTGATTCTGCAGGAAGGAGCCGCGCCGGAATTGATTGAAAATATCCGCCAAATTGTGATGGTCGCCTCCCGTTTTAATCGTGCCCGGGGTGATGCCCTGAGCATCATGACCGCTTCCTTTAAGGAGCGCCGAGATCAACGTTCCGCTGAAGCTATCTTGCTGAAAAGCATCGCCGATAAGGTTGAAGCTATGGAAAAACAGCGTAAAACTGAAGCCGTTACGGCCGAAAAAGACTGGCGTCAGGAGCTTGAGGATTATAAACAGGAAGAAGCCCAGCGGCGCGAAAAGGATCGGACCTATTTTGAATCGGAATTGTCTAAAATTGAGATGGCGGCCCGCACCCGGGCTTTTCAGCAGGAGAAGCGGGATATTTTACAGCGCGATTCATTACGGTTGATCAATTTAAACCAGGAGATTCAAGCCCTTCGTTCCCAAATGTCTTCTGCCGCGCTTTCAGAACCTGAAGCTCAGGCGACTCAGGTTCGGGTGGCTCAAATTGAAGGAGAGCGGTCGGCTTTGGACGCCCAGATCTCTGAAAAAATTGCTACTTTGGAGAGTGTACAGACCGAACTCGATAAAAGACAGGGGGGAATGAATAATTTGCCGCTTTATCTGATGGGAATGCTTACTTTTCTGTCTGTTATTGCCCTGGTAATTGTTCTGGTAATGACAAATCGTACCAAGCCACGCTATGCTCCTCCGCCACCATGGATGATGCAGCAGCAACGCCCGCGGAAAAAAAAACGAGTCCCTAAAAAAGTTGTAAGTGCTGAAGAACCAGCACCGCAACCGGTAGCTCCGATAGCTCCGGTAGCGCAACCAGCCCCTGTGGCAACTTCACCACCACCACCGGTAGCTGACGACCCAGGCGTAATGCGGAGCGAAATCAATGATATGCGCAAAGCAGTGGTTTCCATGAGCGTAGGTCAACCGGAAACGGCTACACGAATAGTGCGGGAATGGATGCAGGAAGAAGCTCCACCGGAACCGGCCGAATCGGAGGCCGCCCCGGAAGAAGAGTCGGAAGAGACAAAAGGGAAGAAAAAGAAAAAATAACAGGATCTGATTATGGTCACAGATTATAACCGGCTATCCGGATTACAGAAAATTGCCGTCCTTTTTTCAGTCTTGGGCGAAAGCCTGGCAATGACCCTGATTAAAGGTATATCGCAAACAGATCTGCGGAAAGTACGCTCAACGATCCGAGAATTGGGATCGGTTTCATTCGGCGTGAAAAAACGGGTGATTGAAGAATTTTACTTCAGTTTTATTAGTGAAAAATTCAATGAAGCCGGCGATGAACCGAAAAAACCATTCGCCTTCATTGAGCACCTGACTGATGAGCAGACGGTGGCGTTGCTGGTTGCGGAACAGCCGCGTGTTATTGCGATTGCGATGGCCCAACTACCACAGGAACGGCGCATGTTGGTTTTAGATAGATTGGACGCTGAAACCAAGGGTAGGGTGCTGATTGAGATAGGCGATTTAACCGATGTACCGCTGGAAGCAGTAGTTGATGTGGCCCACGATTTAGAGGATAAATCACATTTTTTACCGAGGACGATTAATTTCTCCCGCGGTGGCGGAAAAGATATTGCAGCCATTCTCGCAGACATGGATCCGGAAGAAGAGCGTAAATATCTGGAGGCCATCACTCTGGAAAACCCGGAGTTGGCCAAAGAAGTGAAAAAATACCATTTAACATATGAAAACATCTTTGAATTTTTCCCTGACAGCCTCCTGCGTGACCTGATGAATTCAGTGGAATTGGATACAATCGCCATGGCGATGAAAGGGATGGATGAAGATACGGTAAACCATGTGTTGGAAAATCTGCCCCAGAAAAAACAGGCCATGTTTGAACCGGTGGAGGGTACTGTTGCCAAGCGGGAGATTGATAAGGCTCGCAAGTCGATTGTCCAGATGGCCAGGGAAATGGAAAAAGATGGCACCTATCAACTAGCCGATCTGATTGGCGGTGGCGAGATGATTGAATAAGCAGGAATGCATTTATCTAAAAAGGCCGCTTTTTTTAAGTGGCCTTTTTTATTTTAACTAAAGCCGTTAATCAAAAAGGTTCACTCTGATTTTTAACAGGGTTAATTTATAACCATACGAAATCAGTAAAGAGAGATACTATGCCGGATAAACCGCATTTTCGCACCGTAATCGAACCGTTTATTATTAAATCAGTTCAGCCAATCCGAATGACTACGACCGAAGAACGGGAAAGATTCCTTCAGGATGCCCACTATAATTTATTTAAAATCGAAGCCCAGAATGTGCTGATCGATTTGTTAACCGATAGTGGTACCGGTGCTATGAGTTCCGAACAGTGGGCAGCCATTATGCGTGGTGATGAATCCTATGCCGGCAGCCTCAGCTATCAGCGCTTTGAGAGCACGGTAAAGGATATTTTCGGTTTCACCCATGTGATCCCCACCCATCAGGGCCGGGCGGCGGAGCGCATCCTGTTTACAGTCATGTGTAAAGAAGGCAATGTGGTGCCGAACAATACCCACTTCGACACTACCCGCGCTAATGTCGAGTACCGTGGTGCTCAGGCAATTGATCTGGTCATCGACGAGGGGCGCGACCCGGCGAGCAGGCACCCCTTCAAAGGTAATATGAACCTTGAAAAACTGGAAAAATTGATTAATAATGTTGGCGCGAAAAAGATACCATTGTGCATGATTACAATCACCAATAATTCCGGTGGTGGTCAGCCCGTTGCAATGGAAAATATTAAGGCCGTACGCAAGTTGCTGAATAAATATGGTATTCCGCTCTATTTCGATGCCTGTCGTTTTGCTGAAAATGCGTTTTTCATTAAATTGCGTGAAAAAGGTTATGAGAATATATCCGTCCCGGAAATTGTAAAAGAAATGTTCAGCTATGGCGATGGCTGCACTATGAGCGCTAAAAAGGATGGTTTGGCTAATATCGGCGGTTTTCTTTGTACTAACGAAGGCGATCTGGCCCAGCAGGAAAAGAATCTGCTGATTTTGACGGAAGGCTTTCCAACTTATGGCGGATTGGCCGGGCGTGATCTGGAAGCCATTGCGGTGGGCTTGCGAGAGGTGCTGGATGAGGATTATCTGCTCTACCGTATTTCGGAAGCTAAATATCTGGGTGAGGGCCTGACGGATATCGGATACCCGATTGTGCAACCCCCGGGCGGACACGCCATTTATATTGATGCGAAAGCGCTATTGCCCCATATTCCACAATTGCAGTACCCAGGGCAGGCGCTATCGGTGGAGCTTTACCGGCGGGGCGGCATCCGCACAGTGGAAATCGGCTCGGTCATGTTTGGTAAGGTAGACCAGAAAACCAGAGTGGAAACTCCCGGCGCCATGGAATTAGTGCGTCTGGCCCTGCCACGGCGCGTCCATACCCAAAGCCACGTGGACTACGTTCTGGAGGTGGCTAAAGAAGTATATGCTAATCGTGAATCGATCCCCGGTTACCGCATTACCGAGCAACCGCCTTTTTTAAGACATTTTATGGCTAAGTTTGAACCGGTTTAAGTGTTTAACACAAAGGCACGGAGGACACAGATATATATTAATTAAGCCCCCCAATGGTTTAAATTAACCGAAAATATTTTTTCGCCGGTCGGCTTCATTAATTAGCCATTCAAATATCTGGCGATTGGCTGGATCCTCTGTGAAAAGTTCCGGATGCCACTGCGTAGCAATAAAGGCCTGGGGGTCATGGAGGTCTTCGAAAGCCTCGATCAGACCATCCTCCGACCACGCAACCGGTCGTAATTGTTCGCCCAATTTTTTTACTCCTTGGTGGTGTGTACTGCGAACCATTGGCTCATCCTCACCCATTATTGTATAGAGCATACAACTTCGGTCAAGCTTTACGGCGTGAGTGCTGTAGTCGCCATCAAATTCTCCATGATCGATGCATGCCTCTAATTGGGTTGGAATATCTTCGTATAGAGAACCACCATAAATCAGGTTGATATGCTGCATGCCGGCACAAATAGCAAGAACGGGCCTACCATTACGTCGAGCTTCCTGGAAGATCTCACGATCAAATGCTTCCCGCCGCCGATGCATGATCTCGCTTAGTAATTCCGGGTTTTGCCCGCCGTACATATTACTATGAAAATCAGGTCCCCCGACCATTAGCAGTCCGTCAATTCGCTCAATAATTTCCGTAGCAGCGACATCTCGTGGTGGGTAATGCAGCGTCAGTGGGATCCCACCGCTGGACCAGACAACAGCGGTATAATCTTCTTTAGTGGCCATCCACCAGGCATCTTTATAGGAATAATAGTAGGGGTTAATTCCAATCAGAGGTTTATTCACAAGTTATCGCCCAAGTTTTAATAAAATCGATTAGGGGTAATTTGTTGCGTTTATAGAGATTCTGTATGTAAATAGCTGGTGGGCCGATCCGGAAAAATTCCTTTAAATAATTGTCAAGAAAACCCCGCTCGCTATCAATTTTAAGTTCTTTGGCTCGCTCATCAAGGCCGGTTAATGCAAGATCGCACACTTCACCAATCCAATCATCAATAAAGCGTCCATCCGGTGCAATTTGCTGAAGATTCAAAATTGCAGCAGCCCGATTCAGGGCCGTCCGTGTTGCAATCGACCATGATTGTAACAAGTCGAGTACTTTTGCCCGGGTTACTTCAGCGGTCAATAAACCCAACCAGAAAGCCGCCGGCGCCATGTCATTACCGCATAAAGGTCGATCTGTTCCACGCACTTCCAAAACATGCTTAAAACGAACATGAGTAAAAATTTGGTGCAATACGGTTTGTATATCAGCGGTTGGAACAATACCAGCACTAGCCCGACTTTGTAGCCAGTTACCCATATTTCCGTCATAAGGGATTGATTCACCATTGGAATCATTGGCAAAAATCATTGGCACACTTAATATCCAGTTGGCATATTTTTCCAGCAAACCGTCCGGACTGATTATTCCATGATCCATTAAATTACCACAACGAGCTGGATCCGTATCATGCCAGATGTTATAGCGTAAATTCCGGGTACCAGCGGTTTTCCCATTGTAAAACGGGGCATGTGCAAACAGGAGGGCTGTAATCGGCTCCAGGCAATCAGCGATAAATGCCATTTGCTCGGCATCCCGTTGCGAAGAGATGTCAATATTTACTTGAACACTGGTTGTATTACGCATCATCCAGGAGCCCTGTGATCCTGTTTTGGTAAAGAAATTATGCATGATCTGGTATTTTTTTTGGGTGATCAACTCAACTTCGGCAGGTTTATATAGCGGCTCCAGAGCATAATCGAGTAAAATTAGATTTTCCTGATCACAGATTCGCAGCAACTGTTCTAGGTGTTGCTGATATTGGGTGTTGGCAATATGTAAATCGCTTACCGGAGGTGAAGCGTATTCCAGTTGACCACCGGGCTCCAGAGAGTAATGAATGCACTGTTTGTTATTCACCTGCCAGAGACTCAATTGAGCCAGCAAATCCGTCGCTGAAAACTGAGGCCCAGGATTAACAGGGATACGTCGCAAACGATGATCATAGACTAAGCATTCAATCTCAATTCCGACCAATCGTTTGCCGGCGGGCTGTAAGTTGGAGAGTATAACGGATTGGACCTGCTCACTAAGATTCATGACCGTGAATGTAATAACCGCAGGACTATTCTTGGAAAGCGTAAAAGTAGGTTCTATCAATATTTAAATGGGCAAGAACCTTGTAGGCCTGGCAAATAACTGAAAAATTGATTTAAAAAGAGTAAGACAGTCCGATTAATATTTTACTGATGGAAATATTTTCCAGGGCTCCGGCAGGTGTAAACTGATCTTCTGATACCCGACTCCAATCGCTATGCAAATAGGTGACGTCCAGGTTTATGTTGTGATCGACTGTAAAGCTGAGTCCACCGGTATATATTTGTTTATCCTGGGTTTTATCAGATTCAAGCAACGGATTGGGAAAATAGGCATAGCCACCGCGTAAATTTGTGCGGAAGAAAGGTAATTTAATTTCACCACCCAGGTGATATTCTATTGTCGCCCGGTAATCATTGCGAATAATACCGTTTTCGATAATAAGATCACGGTAGTCGGCATCAGCCAGTTGATTTTTAGGAATGCTGAACTGAGTCTGTGACCAGTCGCGATAGCGAGCAGAGGCCGACAAAGTCAGAAAATGTCCTGTAAAAGCGATACCACCATCAAAATAATAAGGTGTTTTAAGCGTGTATTTCCATTGGCCGCTATCTTCCACCCCATCATCTGATCCGTCATCAAACGTGATTAAATCATCGCTGGAATAAGTTTCATTTACAGTAAGGTAGGTAGGTAGTTTAATCGTTCCTCCCAGGCGTAACCAGCGGGATAATTGCAGATTCCCGCCAAGCTTAATACCCAGACCACGAATATTAGAAATCAAATACTGATTTATCTCATATTGATCGATATCACCAGGATAGACATTAAATAAATCATTAATATCACGCTGGCTGAAGTGAAAACTGTAGTCCTCCTTGCCTGTGATTAATGCTACCGTTGCACCGGCCATAAATTGTGGCGAAAGTGCAATGGCGCCAGCCAGACTCCAATGATGCAATCCACCGGCACTGCTGATTTGCTCTGTGCGCAACACGTCTTTATCAAAAAGATAGAATTCCGATTCTTTATTCTCATCGGTAAAAGAAAACCCAATTCCATTGGAAACCGAACTGTAGCCGGAAAAGTGCAGATTTTCATCAAAATCTGAAATTTTGTTATAACCAAAAGCAATTACGCAGCTACCGCGTGCGGTCGGGACTGGTAGCACAAACCCCAGAGAGCGAAGACGGGTGTAAGTTTGGTTGTCTATGGAAAATGCACCGGAATAATTGGCTTCATTCTGAAAATTAAGGTGCGACAATTCTACTGAGAATTGTGAATTGCGAATATAACCCAAGCCAGCCGGATTCCAATACAGGGCCGAATAATCATCTGCCAACCCCGTGTAAGCGCCACCCATTGCCAAGGCTCGCGTACCGAACCCATTCTCATTATCAATTTTATGAATCGCATCATAGGCACTTTGGGCTTGTAAAAGACCAGCCAATCCGGCAATTAAAATTAATTGGAAAAACGTATTTTTACTCATCATGAATACCTTTTGCCTTTACCTGTATCTTAGCGCCGTGACCGCTTACTTGAAGAAGATTTTTTTGAATCATTTCTTGATCGGCCGGAATTTGATTGGGATGAAGCAGAAGATTTCTTTTCCCGTGAATTAGAGACACGGCTTTTTCTGGAGGATGAACTCGATTTAGTTTTTGAATCTGATGAGCGCTTGGTTTTTATACTGCTTCCCGATCCAGTAGAAGACTTTTCTTGTCGTGACCGTTTCACCTCACTGCGGCTTGGTTCACTATCCCTGCCACGGATTCGTGTAGAGATCAGCTTTATCAGCTCACTGGTAGTTCCAGAAGCGAAAACAGTTGTTGTTGATTGCCTTTGATTGTTGGAACTGCTGGGCGTGCGCTTGGTTACAGTTCTTGATTCATTATTGTCATTTCGCTCTAAACGGGTGCCTCGGTCAACTGTTCGCGTGTGAACTTGAACCCCGCCATTCTCTTGCTGGATCGCAAATTGATTATCTGGCACCGCCTGTGTTACCATATTTTGTGAGTTTGGATTCCTTACGATTGGTTCATTGCGTGAGCCTGCACCGCGCCGGTCCCAGTCACGTTTTTTGACCGGTAAACCATCATTAGCACTGGCGTACCAGGGCGAGCTGTAATAATTATGGTAAGGGCGGTGCTGCCAGTAATAGTTGTGGTGCCCATAATGATATCCATGCCAACTGTAATTCCAGGGATAGGGATCGTAATAATACCATCCATAATTATAACTCCAATAGGGATCATAATAACTGTAATACCAGGGATCCCAGTAGTGACGCATGCGAGGATAGATCGGGATGTTTATATCGGCGTAATCATAGAAAGGGTCGAATCCAAAAACCGGTTGGTAGGCCCAGTAATGATATTCCTTGATAATCACTTCAACTTCTTGCGTTTCATTTTGGAGTGAATCCAGTTCAGAGTCCTGGGTAACTTGAGTCTTTTCGATGACATATTTCTCTGGTGGCCCTTCAATATAGATTGTTTTAGTGGCAGCAAACTGCGTGTAGCAGCCCTGGATTATCAAGATGGAGGAAATTACCAAACTGATTTTTAGAATATTTTTCATGATGTGCTCATTATTTATTCACTATTCAGTATTACAATTTTCAGGCCATAATATCCGATTGGAGAGTTGACATGGGTTTCCCCTATAATATCGTATACTTATGGCAAGATTAAAACTGGGCACTAAAATAGAAAAAACTACAATATGCATACTATGTTTACAAATGTATTGTACACTAACTATACACTATCTAATATTTAACCGTGACATTTTCTTATATAAACCAGTTCGGCTCAAGCCTAAATCACGGGCAGCCTGCGAAATATTGCCGTCATGTTTATACAGCGCTTCGGTAATATACTGTCTCTCTATGGAATCGACAATAGCATGTAACGTTCCCTGTGATGAGAGCGAATTGTCGTTGGCGGATGAAGCGAGTTTTTGTTCTGAATCCAATACTAATAATTCCGGCGTAATTATATTCACGTCACCAGCCAGAACTATCGAGCGCTCAATGATATTCTCCAGCTCGCGGACATTTCCAGCATAATTATATTTCATTAAAGCCAATTCAGCCTCACGGCTGATACCGGATATCTGCTTGCCCATTTTTTGGGCATATTTTTTAACGAAGTGCCGGGCCAGCAATGGCACATCCTCCCGTCGATCGCGCAAAGCTGGAAGATTTATAGGAAATATATTTATACGGTAAAATAAATCTTCGCGAAACTCATTTTTTCGGACTGCTTCCCGCAAGTTTTTATTGGAAGAAGATATCACGCGCACGTCGATTTTTATGGTCTGCTGTGAACCAAGCGGATTTAGCTCGCCTTCTTGCAATACCCGTAGCAGCCGTTGCTGAAAAGCTGGTGTTGTCGCAGCTATTTCATCTAAGAAAATTGTACCGCCATCGGCTATTTCAAATAAACCCTTCCGATCCCTGATGGCGTCGGTAAAAGCACCTTTTTGGTGACCGAACAGGATACTTTCCAAGAGAGTATCCGGCAGCGCGGCACAATTCTGGGCTACAAACGGGTTTTCCTGCCGGGGACCGTTATAATGTATTGCCTGAGCCACCAGTTCCTTACCGGTACCGGTTTCGCCGGTAATCAAAACCGTTGTATTGG
>JABMQW010000162.1 GCA_013203115.1 Fidelibacterota bacterium | reverse complement strand
TCTTCCATCAGGGCTTTTTTCATCATATAGCCGGTAATGATCTGACGATTGATCTCATTGGTGCCTTCCCAAATCCGATCTATACGAGTATCGCGGTAAGGCGCTGCCATGGGATATTCCTCACTGAACCCATAACCGCCCAGAATCTGGATACCCGTATCGGCGCAGAAGGCAAATGATTCGCTGATGTAAACCTTGGTCATGGATGCTTCAATGGCAAAGCGTTCGGTTGCCTCGCCAGCTTGCAGTTGATAGTTATCGGCGTCCTTGTCCAGGGTGTCAATGGCATCCTGGATAAGCCCGATCGTGCGGTAGGCCATGCTGTCGGAGGAATAGGTGCGGACTACCATGTCGGCTATCTTGCCCTTGATAGTATCGAAATGGGCGATCGGTTGGCCGAATTGCCGCCGTTCCAAGGCATACTTTACTGCCTCGGTGATGGTAGCTTTGCACCCGCCCAGATCGGCGGTGCCCAGTTTAAAGCGACCCAGGTTCAGAGCGTTAAATGCAATCGTCGCGCCTTTGCCAACTTCGTAGAGCAGGTTTTCCACCGGCACCTGCGCATCGATAAATTTTAAGGGAACGGTGGAAGAACCTTTCATACCCAGCTTCTTTTCTTCGGCGCCGATTTCAAAACCGGGCATCCCCCGCTCAAGTACAAAGGCTGAAAATTTAGTGCCATCAACCTGGGCGAAAACGGTGAAAACTTCAGCCCAACCACCATTAGTTATAAACTGTTTTTCACCGTTCAACAGGTAATACTTCCCATCTTCCGATAATACGGCTGTGGTCTTCGCCGAAAGGGCATCGGATCCAGCCGATGGTTCTGTTAAGGCATAAGCGCCCATCCATTCCCCGGAGCCCAGCTTAGGCAGGTAGCGCTCCTTTTGTTCAGGCGTACCAAACCAGACGATTGGTAAGGTCCCAATGCCGACATGAGCGGTAATGGTGGCGGTAAAGGAAGCATTGAAACCGGCGCTGAGAGCTTCCACCACTAGAGCTGAGGTGATTTTGTCCAATTCCATGCCGCCGTATTTTTCCGGAATGTCAATCGCCAGAAGGCCAAGTTCACCCATTTCATGAAATAGTTCAAATACCAGATCTTTGTTAAATGCGTTCAGTTTGTCTCGATTGGGTTTGACCCTTTCCACGGCAAAATCAGTAACCATCTGAAAGATTTCTCTTTGTTCGTCGTTGAATTTTTCCCGCGTAAAGATTGGTTTCGATCCAATCATCTCGGTTAAAAACCGACCGCCGGTATTGCGGTAGGTTATAGTGTCACTCATTGTTGTTTCCTCCATTGGTATTCTTGACCAGGCCGGTCAGGATGAAGTTGGAAATAGTGTCGATATACTCCGGTGCGGAAACATCAGGAACATCGAAAATTGCAAACCAGATGATTCCTTCGATGTTGACCACGATCGATAAGGCTGCGATTTTGGTGTCAAGAGGATCGAATTCCCCCGATTCGACCCCCTTGGCTAATATGTTTTCGATCAAATTCAGAAATTCAGTGTAGACCTTCTGCATCTTGATCCGGAAGTCCTCGTCCCGGGCCGCCAAGGACCAAAATTCCACTAATGCTTTGAATACGCGGGCGTTATGTTGGTACTGCTTGACAAAAAACTGGAATAGCGCTCGTAGTTGATCTGAGGCTGTAAGATCTTCTTCAACAATCAGGTTAAGGGTTGCACTATATTTAAAGACCCAATGGTTGACGAGGGAGAGGTAGACTTCCTTTTTGGATTTATAATACCAGTAGATAGCGCCTTTGCTTAGACCCGATACGCGGACAATGTCATCCATACGGCTTTTCTCGTAGCCTTTTTCAACTACTACGTTGAGAGCGGCTTCAAGGATTTGTTCGCGACGCTGGTTTTCTTTGGAATTAGCCATTAAATAAACCGACTGGTCGGTCTATTTTAGATAGCGGTTAATTTATTGTCAAGTGAAATCGGAATAAGACACAGTAAAATGCGCGTGATTATTGATCATAATTAAAATTCTGTGAGAGTTGTGGAAGGGGCTCAGATTTAAAATAAATTGAAACGGGTCGGATCGGTTGGGAAAAGCTTTTTAATTCTCGATAATGACTTGTATTAATTCACTTGAAATAATAGAATTGAGTCTAACTTAAAAACGGTAGTAGATACTCAGTCTGTGCTGCCCGCCACCGCGGGTTTTATAATCCGGTTCTTTCACTTCCGGTTTAAAATTAATCGGGCTGTCATCGACTCTTTTTAAATAGGGCAGGTACTGAGTGAATTCATAGCGCAGGGTCAGTTGCCCGAATTGTTTTTCCAAATGGCATTGGAAGGTGATGAGATGGAGGTGGTATTGCAAGGGATAGTCAACCGGGACGGAGGTTAGGCCAAACATCAG
>JABMQW010000161.1 GCA_013203115.1 Fidelibacterota bacterium | reverse complement strand
TTGACGGTCTCGTAAAAAGAAGTTTGGGTGTCATTCTGAATGAAATGAAGAATCTCTGATATTATTAATATTATATTAGTTATGAGATTCTTCGCTGCGCTCAAGAATGACAATTTGGGACTTTTTACGAGTTCATCAAGCTTATGAAAGAATAAAAAATTATAATTCATAATTCATAACTCAACATTCATAATTGATAATTGAATTATGCCCGGGACTGGACTCGAACCAGCACAGCCTTGCGACCACTAGCGCCCCAACTGCAACTGCCACCCTTAGAAATCACAGTATGAATTTCTCCAAGGGAGTTAGGTATTGATTTGGCGGATTTATCATCTGCTCCAGGCGTTTGTTGGGGGGTATCAATATAGAAAATCCTCACTTATCATTTTAATTCCTGGCTGACTTCTATTCAGATCCAAAGAAAGGAAGATTTCACGACCACGCATCCTGTTTGCATATAGGCTAAATCTAAGATCAAGCTTCCTTCGTCTTCCATTCGGATGTATGAGCAATTGTCCTGTAATTAATTTGAGACCTCTATGCACTATTGTAGGTATTTCGGTTTGGCGATACATAAATAGGGTTCTTCCAGGATTAACGGCGGATACGTCATCAAAATGAGTAATGCTAAGATTTGGGAAAGCATTTGGATTTAGAATCTCCGCTGAAATATGAATTTGCTCTGCAATAGCACTCGAGCGATTTTCAATAATTATTGGGATATCCCATCGCTTGTTCTCTGTATCAAAATGGATTTCATCATCGAGTATTAATATAGTCAGGTCAGGACTTTCTGTTGCTGCAAACATCCGTTTTATTACTTCGAAAGGCGCTTTTACAAAGCAATCACCAGCACGATAATAGAAATGGTCGTCAATAGCTGATCGTATGGGGTCACCGGTGTATTTTGGAAGATGGATAATTACAATTCCCCTGGTGTCTCTCGGATTTACTAGGAGAAGAATACTCTCTGATTTTGTATAAGATGGTACCGTTGCTTGTGGTATGAATGTATCGATTTGTTGAACGAATTTTCGAACTGATCCAATTGGTTCAATTTGAGTAAGAATATCTAGACCACTGTGATCGTGTTTGGTAGTGCTAACGCCATAAATAAGTATACCACCCTCAGAATTACCGAAACCGGAAATTGCCTTGGATAGGGTGGCTTTTAAATCTCGGTTTAGCTGAGGTGATCTGGGAGCTTTACACTCTAGGTATAAGCCTTCAGCTTCACCCTGATCTATTAAATCCTCAACTTTTGAATAGTTAACAAGTGAATTAAATAGCGATTCAGATCCAGTCTGCATATTCAGAGCTCCTTAAATCCAGTTTATTATTATTAATACAGAATTATCCGTTGCTTCAAAACCATAATATTCTACCCCTTCTGCTGTAAGATGTAATCATATTACGAGTATCGATAGTTGAAATTTGATTAAATAATTTGATAACTAGGTGCCCGATCGCAGCGAACAGGCCGGTGAATAAATCCAGGTTGTGGTGGTGGGGAAGGGAAATACATTACTTTTCACATATCGGATTATTAAAACTCATTCATCTTCTTCCAAAGAAATGGATAATTCCAATGGTATTGAGGTATCCAGGGATACTGACGTGGAATATGTTTTAAATCCGTCTTTGATAAAAACTAGCTGTAAGGTATCTGGAATTGTTGAAGTCCCAAGTACAACATTTGATTCCGTCACAATAGTGTATTCTTCATTCAAAGGAAAAATATCATATTCCATTTCAATTTTTCCTTTAGAATCACTATTCCACAAGGAGATACATCCCAAAGTTTTAATATCATTAGGATACATTCGATATAGAAATAGACTCATTGTTTCCTTAAACTCATCCGTTATTAGTTGACACAAATACAAATTGTTTGTCACATTCTGTCCCGAGTCATTTGTACCGTCCCAATGGACCTGATGTAGTCCAGCTGGTAAATTCCTATCTAACAGTGTTTTGACTATCGTCGAATCAATCCTATTGACTATTTTAAGTGATGCTTCCCCAGATGATGGTAACGAAAAATTAATCGTCGTAAAAGGATCAAATGGATTGGGATAGTTTTGATACAATTCATAAGCATTTGGGATATTAATATTTGAATCTATTGACTCAATTGATTTTGATTCTTGAACCAGAAAAATATTGTAAGGGAGATGTCGCAATGTATCTGAAATAAAATGAAGTCCTACATTTGCAACGTAATTTCCATTTTTATCATTAATTTGAATATATAATTTATTTTTAAGGCCATTAGATTCAGTTGAATTGTCGCATGCCCCACAAAATAAGAAAGCTATTGATAAGGTTTTAATAAAAATGCCATTTGATTTATTCATTTCCCTCACTCGAATATGATTAGTATGATTTAACCCAAATAATATTATTGTTAGGTGTGAATTCAAATACGGTAAAACGCGTATTTTTACAGAAAAAAGTATGTATAGAGTAAATCGAGCAGTTATTTAACACCATAAGCCCCCTTATGATTTAAAGTTATTATTTTCCTTTTTTCAGCAGCACGATCGGATGGATGAATTCCAGCGCCTCATGGGCGAACTCCAAGTCATCATATTTCGGATTAAAACTGCGTAGTAGGACTTTACCTTCATTGAACTGAACCTCTCTAATCATGACCTGGCCATCTTTCAGTTTGACTATGGCCAGATCTTCATTCTTTGTCTAAGTGTTTGGAGATTCCAGGACGTACCAGCCTGGTTTGAGTAGGGGAGCCATTGCAGCGTAGAAATCATCGATCCGGATTGCGTAAGCGTTTTTATCGGATAGTCCAAACGAGACTTAGACCGCTTTAAACCGCCAATTACCATCAAAAGTAGTATGGAAAAGCCCACAAAAACAATATTAAACGCCGGCTTGTCAGGGTTAAACCAGACCGGTTGCCCACTTGTTATTTTATCCCGACAAGAAGAATGCCACGTTACATTCACTTCCCCGATACACTCCACTACATTCCGCTATCGGGGCAGGCTGTTCAGTACATGGTTTACCCGTGCCTGCAC
>JABMQW010000160.1 GCA_013203115.1 Fidelibacterota bacterium | reverse complement strand
GAGTGGCTGCCGGTGAAGCCAATTTTGGAATAATGGTGGATGGGGCTGGTATCGGTTCGGCTATGACTGCCAACAAAGTGCTGAGCATCCGGGCTGCTCTATGCTATGACGTATCCACCGCAAAAAACGCCCGTGAGCATAATGATGCCCGCGTTTTGACCCTGGGTGCCGGACTGATTGGTGCAGGTTTGGCACAACAAATTGTAGAAACATTTATCACTAGCGAATGCACCGCTGAGCGGCATTTACGACGAGTACAAATGATTACTGATCTTGAGCAACAGCAGGACATTGAATTTTCAACGGAGCAATTGGTACCATCGGTCCTGGACGTTTAAACCGGAATTTCTGAATCGGATCTGATCCGAATTACTGATGAGGTAGAAAAACTCTTGTCGAATGACGGACAAACTCTATCGCCCGCCAGTGTGCCCCAGCCGTTGGAAGCCGACTACATTCGTGGCAAGCAGATGGTCCAACAACCCGATGCCGTACGTAAGTTCTTGGATTTCGGTGTCGAAAGGGTAGGTTACCATAACGGTACCGGCTGCGAAAACGTTCCGGAGGATATTGCCCGCTGCATCGATCATACTGTGCTGAAGCCCGATGCCACCGATGCTGACATCAAAAAACTTTGTGGGGAAGCCCGGGAATTCCATTTTGCCACGGTTTGCATCAGTCCCAGTTATGTGAAGCTGGCAGCCAAAGAATTGGATGAATCGGATGTTAAGGTTTGTACCGTGGTAGGTTTCCCTTCCGGCGCTCATTCTCCGGAAATCAAAGCAATGGAGACCCGCCAGGCGATCCGCGATGGCGCAAAGGAAATCGACATGGTGATCAATATTGGTGCCCTGAAAAGCGGTAAAGACGATTTGGTTTACCGCGATATTCGTGCCGTCTGTGAAGCCTGCGAAGACGGCAGCGCCACCAGTAAAGTTATTATCGAGGCTGCCCTGCTTACCGACGATGAAAAAGTCCGGGCCTGCGAACTGGCCCAAAAAGCTCGCGCTAATTTTGTCAAGACTTCCACCGGATTCGGTCCCGGGGGCGCCACTGCCGAAGATGTGGCCCTCATGAACCGGGTAGTCGGTAAAGCCGGTCTGGGCGTGAAAGCCGCTGGTGGTATTCGCTCGTATGACGACGCCCGCAAAATGGTGGAAGCGGGAGCGACCCGGATTGGCGCCAGCGCCAGTATCGGGATCGTTAAGGGTGCCCAGGAAGTAACAATTACGAATTAAGCTGAAGGATTAGTATAGTGGTCGATTTACGCGCCTATTGTTTTCTGGATAATCTCCAGCCCCAGTACGCCGCCTTTCTCGGTACGGTGGCTAAGGGCTTTTTGCCAATCGCCGGGATGGCTTCTCTGTATGTGGAGATTTCCCCGGGAATCGAAATCAACCGGATCACCGACATCGCCCTGAAATCCACCAATGTGACCCCCGGGATGCAAATCGTGGAACGGCTGTTCGGGATGCTGGAAATTCATTCCGAATCCCAGGCCGACGTACGCC
Organism: Fidelibacterota bacterium; assembly: GCA_013203115.1. Taxonomy (GTDB): domain Bacteria; phylum Fidelibacterota; class Marinisomatia; order Marinisomatales; family TCS56; genus JABMQW01. The sequence continues at coordinate 6,920 of JABMQW010000160.1, read as the reverse complement.
AGGCTGGGCAGGCCATCCTGGATGCGCTGGATCTGAAGGAGGAGCAACGCTGGAAACCGAAAATCTATTCCCAGCAGGTGATTCGCCACATCGATGATCACCAGACCCAGTTGATTAATCGCATGCGTCACGGCAATATGATCGTACCTGGTGAAACGATGTTCGTTATGGAGGTGGCGCCGGCAGCTTACGCCGCGCTGGCGGCTAACGAAGCAGAAAAGGCCGCTGAGATCAATATTCTTGAAGTACGGACTTTCGGCAGTTTTGGTCGCATCTATCTGGGCGGAGCTGAAAAGGATATCGATGTGGGCTGGCGCGCTGCAGTGAAATGCATCGAGGAAATGACCGGCGTGGAAAAGGATAAATAAAAAATTGTGTTACCCTGAACCTATCGAAGCATGACAAATCGATAAGTTAATTGACAATAACTACCACCGACACAGTAGTCTAGCTCTTTTGAATAAATAATCAGTGAAATCTGTGTAATCAGTGGTTACAAATAAATTGACAACTAAAACCACTTGAAAAGTTTTCTTGCTTTTTCAAGTAAATAATCAGTGGTTTCAAACAAACTCTTAATTCACTGGAGGAAGTAAAATGGCAGATGCACTTGGAATGATCGAAACGCGCTGTTTTCCGGCTGTAGTGGAAGCCGCTGACGCCATGGTCAAAGCGGCCAAAGTCGAGTTGGTAGCCTACGAAAAGACCGGTGGCGGTTATGTTTCAGCGATCGTCCGCGGTGATGTGGCCGCTGTGAAAGCCGCCTGCGATGCTGGTAAAGCCGGTGCCGCCCGTGTTGGCGAAATCGTGGCCGTACACGTGATTGCCCGTCCCCACAGTAATGTGGATTTGGTAATGCCCATCGGTCGTGGTGATAAGCCTAAAGCTAAAATGACCGAGGACTAGGTCTCGGGAATATGGTTTTGGCACAAGTAGTGGGTACCCTGGTAGCCACTCAAAAAGAACAGAGCTTGGAGGGCTTGAAATTCCTGCTGCTCCAGAATATTGACTTGGATGGTAAATCCAGCGGTGGCTTCGTCGTCGCCGCTGATGCCGTCCAGGCTGGAGTGGGAGAGATGGTTCTCTATGCCAGCGGAAGTTCCGCCCGTCAGACGGTCATGACCGACAAGCGTCCCTGCGACGCCGTGGTAATGGCCATCGTCGATAACTGGGAAGTGGGCGGAAAAATCCGGTACAAAAAAGGCGTGAACGATTAGTTGATTTCCTGCGTGTTGTCATTCTGAGTCCATAGGACGAAGAATCTCAAGCTGAAGTTTTGTACAAATTGTTTGTCTGAGATTCTTCATCTCGACTGGTGTCGGGATTCAGAATGACAATTGGAAAGTTGTTGGCTAATCTCATGCCAAAGGAAATAAAATGGCACAATTAACCCAGGAACAGGTTGAACGAATCGCCGCTCAGCTGGTGAACCGGGTGACGCGAACCCCGGTAGCAGCTGGGGTGTCGGAGCAACCTGGGGGCACCGTGGCCGCTGGTGGAATGGGTATATTCCCCACCATCGATCTGGCGGTGGCGGCGGCAGCAAAGGCATTCGATCAGCTAAATGCCCTGTCACTGTCCAAGCGGGATGATATTATCGCGTCGATCAGGCGGGTGATGACCGAGCACAACGAAGACCTGGCCCAACGCGCCTATGCCGAAACTGGTCTCGGGCGGGTAGCGGATAAGATTGAGAAGAACCGGTTGGTAATTGATAAAACACCGGGGACAGAAATACTCAAGCCCTGGGCTAAGACCGGCGATCATGGTCTGGCTTTGATGGAACTGGCCCCCTACGGGGTCATTGGGGCGATTACGCCCTGCACCAATCCTACTTCTACCATCATCTGTAACACGATCGGAATGTTGGCGGCAGGGAACGCAGTGGTGTTTAACGTCCATCCCACGGCCAAGAATGTTTCGGTGTATAACGTGGAATTGCTGAATGCCGCCATTGTCGAGGCTGGTGGTCCACCCAATCTGGTGGCGACAATTGCCCAGCCTACCATCGCCAGCGCCCAGGAATTGATGCGGCATATCGGGGTGCGCTTGCTGGTGGTAACCGGTGGCGCCGCCGTGGTGCAGGCCGCCATGACTAGCGGCAAACGGGCTGTCTGCGCCGGACCGGGAAATCCCCCGGTAGTGGTGGACGAGACCGCCGATATCGAAAAGGCCGCCCGCAATATTGTAAAAGGCGCCTCCATGGACAATAACCTGATCTGCATTCTGGAAAAAGAAATCATCGTGGTGGAGGCGGTGGCTCCGCAACTATTGTCGGCCCTGTTGCGCTATGATGCCTATGTGCTGAAAGAGCATCAGGTCAAGGAATTGGAATCGGTGATCTTCAGCGAAAATAGTGGTCCCCGCCAACCAGCGGTAATGAACAAGGATCTGATCGGGAAGAATGTTCAGGAAATTCTGGCGAAGATCGGCCTTAAGGTCGATGATCACATCCGGCTGGCGATAGCGCCAGTTGATGCCAACCATCCCCTGGTTTGGACCGAGCAGATGATGCCGGTGATTCCCTTCGTGATCGTGCCCGATGCCAACCAGGCCATCGATCTGGCCAAGGAAGCGGAACACGGTTTCGGACACACGGCTGTCATGCATTCCCGCAACTTGGACAACCTGAGCCGGATGGCGCGGGTGATGGACTGCAGTATCTTCGTCAAGAATGGATCTTCTCTGGCAGGGCTGGGTTATGAAGGCGAAGGCTACTGCTCTTTTTCGATTGCCAGTCCCACCGGTGAAGGCATCACCAACCCCTTGAGTTTTTCGCGGGAACGGCGCTGTGTTCTGGTGGACCATTTCAGAATTGTTTAATTAGTCATGGTAATATCCCAATGACAACTGACCATTGACCAATGATGAGAATATTATGAGTGAAAAGAAACCAACTCCCGGAGAATTGCGGCGACAAAAGGCAGCCCGGAAAAAGACTGCGGAGTCTGTGGCGGTGGAAGAACAAACATCCAAGACAGGCGAATTTGCAAGATTAATAGAAAAAGTTGAACCTCAACCTTCAAAGCCTGACCCCCAGCCCCCGAAACCTGACACCCGACCCCTGGCTCCCGATCCCCGACACCTGACCCCTGACACCCGCTATCCGGCGATTGCCCTGATCGAGTATTCCAGCGTCACAACCGGCATTATCTGTGGTGATGCCATGATCAAGCGCGCGCCGATCGCGGTGATCAAATCGGGAACGGTTCATAACGGTAAATATCTGGTGCTGATCGGTGGTAGCGTCGGCGCGGTGGACGAAGCCTATGCCGAGGGACTACAGGTCGGCGGTACCCAGGTAGTGGATTCGGTAATCCTGCCGGTAGTTCACGAGCAGGTTCATGATTCGATATTGGGTCAGCGGCGTAAATGTGAACCCCGGGCGTTGGGTATTTGCGAGACCTACACCGTGGCAGCGACACTGCGCTCCGCCGATGCGGGCGTGAAAGGAGCTGAGGTCAATATCGTTGAAATCCGTCTGGCAGACGATATCGGTGGCAAGGCGTTCGCGATCTTCAACGGCGACCTGTTCGAAGTGGAAGCAGCGGTGCGAATTGCCCGGGAGTCCTGCACCAGCGCAGAGAACTGGCTGCGGGAGACTATCATCCCCAACCTACACCCGGAGATGGCGGCCCAAGTGGATGCCACAACTTATTTTTCTAAAGCCAGTCTGGATAAATTGACTGAAAGTGAATGAAGCTCGGTAGAATTATTGGTACTCTGACACCCTGCACCGTGTATGACGGACTGGAAGGGGTGCCCATGCTGGTTATGCAACGATTGGATAAATACCAACAGCCGGTCAAATCACCGGTGATCGCCGCCGACTGTACCTGCATGGCGGGACCGGGTGAACTGGTATATTACGAAAGCAGCCGCGAGGCCGCTCTACTCATGGATCCCTGGTTCGTGCCGGTGGATCACGCAGTGGTGGGTATAGTTGACGATGTACAGTTTTACGATGGGGATGAACAATGATTCTGGGGCGCGTCTGTGGAACGATCCATTCCACTATCAACCATAAGTTTTACGAGAATCGCCGACTGCTGGTTGTTGACAAACTGGGCCTGGACGGAAAGCCCACCGGCGATTATTTAATTGCGGTAGATTGGATGGACAGCGGCGCCGGTGAAACGGTGCTGGTGATCGACGAGGGCAATTCCGCCCGCCAGGTGGTGGACGACCCCATGGGTCCGATCCGGTCGATCATTGTGGGGGTAGTGGATGAGGTTAATACGGAATAATTTATTTATAACTATTTAGTTTTTCGACCAATAGGTACACAGTTGTAGAGGGGTTTTCCTTTGCTGGGCTTCTATGATCCCATTTTTTATATAATTTTATTGCATTTCTTATAGCCAATTCTTGGTTGCCTAATTTTTGAAGTTTTTCAAATCTATTAGTTGAATTTTTTTCATATTTTTCCCCAAAGTACTTTGTTAATAAACGTTTGTATTGCTTTCTGATGATGCCCGTATTAAAATATGCAAAGTGTAAAAGATACCATAACTCAAAAGCTTCATTTGAATAACTACATATAATTTCATTAGCCTTTGCTTTATCAATCGCATTGTCGAAATCATCTGGTTTAAATGAATCTCGATCGAATACAGCCCAGACCTCATCATACGGTAAGGTGATTGAACAATTTAATGCTTTTCTATTTTGTTCATCCCTTTTAGTAATTGTAAAGTCAATTAAACTGAGAGTGTTATATCCTTCGCCAAGTATATCAACTTTGACAATTCCACGTGGTATGGTTTTTACAATTGATTTAAAATAGTTAGGTTCAGTTTTTTCGCCCTCACATACGATCAGTATCCTCTTTCGTGGTACTTTTATATTTGCTTGTCTTTCTGCCTTTTTACGATAGAATAATTTTTCATCTATTCTTTTTCTTTTTGCCATGATCATTCTTTAAACAATTCAAAAAAATTACCGAGATACGGTATTGCTCCATACCTGCCATTAATATATTCCTTGCTCCAAATAGCATCCTCACGGGGTTTACCTTTGCCATCAGGGAGTTTATACTCGGCGAGACAATACAAATCTGTTGATTCACCCCAGTTTTTTTCACAAAACCAGATTTGATCTCTCCTCAATGTTAAACTAGATAATAAGGTGGTATCATGTGTTGCAAAAATTAATTGAGCCCCTTTTGTATTTATTTCATCTGAATTGAATAACCTAACAATAGTTTTTGTTAATAGTGGGTGCAATCGGGCATCAAGTTCATCTACGATTAATGTATAGCCATTTGTCAAAACATCAAGTAAAGGCCCAGTTAAACTGAAGAATTTTTTTGTTCCCTCAGATTCATTATTATTAAAATCTAAATAGGTTGATCCAACAACATTATTTGAGTCGTCATATTTATTATGCTTAGTACGCAGTGAAATAGATTTACCTCCTTTAAGTAGTAAATTTTTTATCTCATTAGGCATAGTGGGAGGTAAGTTTTCCGGAGTTACCTCAATTTCATTTACTTCAATATCGGAAATATCTATATCAGCAGCTTCCAACATTTGCAGAATTTTTTTCCGCTTTATAGGATCATTTAACTGGTGTACTGTATATTGAAAATAATCTATATCATCTAATCCTGAAATGAGTTTAAATCCTCGTATCTTATTTAAGATTTTATTAGATATTTCACCGTTCCATTGAGCAGTGACGGATAAAAACAAAGCATTTGGCCTAGTTTTGCTTTCTAAATCTTTACCCTCTTTAAATCGAGAACGAACATCAAAAATTTGTTCGGTACGTAGAAACAATGGATATTCTTTTACCTTTTCTGCAACGAAACACCATTCCGATATTATTTTTTCTTGATTTGCACTAAATCCATATCTATATCGTATTCCTTCATCAAGAAATTCACATTCAAAATTTGAAGCTTGCTTATCGACACTAGATAACTTGAATGGTTCAATTTTGATATGTTCCCCCGCTTGAGATTCTTTTGCGGACAACAGAACAATTGCTCTAAAAAGTTTTATTGCTTTGAAGATATTTGACTTTCCACTTGAATTGGCACCATATAAAACAATGCTTTTTAGAGCGGAGTATCTATCGCCTAATATTATATTTTCTTTTTTTTTGGTTTTAGGTAGTAATGGCTCAAGACTTAATGTTACAGATTGTTTTATGGAGCGGTAATTTTCAACAGTAAATGATAATAGCATAGCAGCTCACTTTTTGAATGTTTCGTATTTTGTGTGAATTTAGCACATTATATTTCCATATCCACGACTATTTTACGAAATATTCGTAGAATACTCTCTTATTTACGGGTTGAGTCTTTAATTTGTCAAAGTTTATATCATACTTATGAGATTTGAACTTAAGGTCACATTTTGTGACTTCAAGATTCCCACCCCTTTTCTGAAAGTTGTAATCTAAAATCTTTGGGGAATTTCTCTAAGTTCTGCTTAATCTGAATCGATGATAACCGGCTGATTGCGGATGTTAATAATTACTATTTTTGTGGCTTGAATTACTTTAGTTTCAAGCTTCACAAGCTTATTATTCATAACAACTCCAACTTGATGTCGCAAAATGCGACTTCAAAAATTCAGTTAAAGATAAATTATTAATGATGGAGGTGTTCACCGTTCTCCTATCACAAATTACTGCCTTATAATGGGAAAGAACAACAAATTAAACAAAATGCTGATCACACTGCTCTGCGGTGTAACTTGATTGGTGGTCAGGCGTCACAACGCTGAGCATTGTGACGCGCTATAAATAAAACAGTCCGGCAGAATATAGTCAGGTGGGGGTTACGCTCAAGCGCGGCGAAGTGGAATCTAAGATTATATCAACCTAGTCCCCGTAGGTTGTCTTTTCCTTTTTTGCCTTGCGTTTTTCCTTCAAGCTCTTGGCCGCCTTTTTCTTTTCAGTTGATTTTTGTT